>NZ_JXQX01000033.1:0-25037 GCF_000834175.1 Microbacterium sp. MEJ108Y
ATGTGATCCGCATCGGCTACGACCAGCTGATGAGCCGATGGGCGCAGGTGCAACAGGTGATCTTGACCGCGATCGGGCAGCGACTGCACGTCGCGGAGTGAATGATCCGCATCCCTGTCGCTGCTGCATCCCTCGGGAGGAAGACTGCGCTTCGGGAGGAGAGAATCCGCAGATCTCTCCTCCGAAGCGCAGTTCTCCTCCCGGGGCGCTGCCCGAGGTGGGGCGAGAGCGCCGCGGCCGGCCCCGTCGCGAAGGGCCCACCCCTGCACGAGCCCGACATCAGGCGGCGGATGCTGTCGCGTGCGCCACCGCCCAGGTCAGTGCGTAGTCGGCGATCTCTTCCCAGCCGTCCTGGCTGACGAGGCGGTGGGTGCGGCCGGCGTACTCCTTGTACTCGACGACGGCAGGGCTGCCGCTCGACCGGTACTTCTTGGCGATCGCGCGGCCGATGGCGGGCGGCACGACGTGGTCGATCTCGCCGGTGATGACGAGCAGCGGAGCGCGGTCGGCACGAGCGTAGTCGACGTGCGTGACGCCCCCCTTCTCGTTGAGCACCGAAGTCACGCCCTCGAAGAAGACCCGGTTGTAGGAGTTCACGGCATACTCCTCCCAGAGCGCGTCGGATGCCGCGCGCGACAGGTCGTTGCCGAATGTAAAGTGGAAGTGGCGCTTGGAGAGCGGCTTGGCGCCGTTGCGGCCGAACGGGTTCGAGAGGATCGGCGTTCCTGTCCAGAGGGTCGAGAGGGGAAGTGCGGTGACGCCGGCGGTCTGTCCGGGGGCGACGCCGACGTAGGCGGCACCGAGGCCGCGGTCTGCCAGCATCTGCGTGATCACGCCGCCGAACGAGTGGCCCATGATGATCGGCTTCACCGGGAGCGCTCTGATGATGCGCTCGTAGTTGTCGGCGATCTGCTTCAGGCCGATGACCTTGAGCGCGGACGGATCGCGGCGGATGTCCTCGACAGAGCGGTCGTCGATGCCGGGCCAGCCCGGAATGATCACCTCGTGACCCTGTGCGCGGAAGCGCTCGGCCCAGGTGTTCCAGCTCTTCGGCGTCATCCAGAGTCCGTGGATCAGGACGATCGGGGTCTTCTCGGTGCTGTTCATGGTCTCTTCTCCTGTTTCTGCTCCCGCCCGGTGCGGATGCGTTAGGCTGATAGTAGACTGAACGTTCTATCTACTGCAACCTATTCCCGAAAGTCGCTTTCGGATGACACGATGAGAGGGATCACCATGAAGACCACGACTCCCACCCCGGCTCCGGCGAAGACTCAGACGCCGACCCCGAAGCGTCCGAGCGCCGCGCGCACCCGATTGATCGACAGCGCCACCAGGCTCTTCTACGAAGAGGGGATCCATGCCGTGGGCGTCGACCGCATCATCGACGAGGCCGCGGTCACCAGGGCGACGCTCTACAACCAGTTCGGTGGCAAGGAGAACCTGGTCCTCGCGTACCTGCGCAACGAAGACGAGATGCTTCGGGCGCTGTTCGCCCAGGCAGGGGCGGAGGTCACGGACCCGACTCAGCTGGTCGACGCGGTGATCGAGGGCATCGCCGCCGACATCCGCCTCAGGCACACGCGCGGCTGCCCGTTCATCAACGCGGCCGCGGAGTATCCGGATGCCGACGGCGCCGTGCGACGACTGATCGACGAGCACCGAGAATGGTTCCGGTCGACCCTGCAGGCCGTCGCCGAGCAGGCCGGCCTCGAGAGCCCCGCCGATGTCGCAGCATCCCTCGTCCTGCTGCGCGACGCAGCGCTCGTCGGCGGCTACCTCGACGGAGACGAGCGCGTCACCCCGGCATTCGCGCGCACCGCTCGCTCGGTCGTCGAGTCCCACCGCCCGCGCTGACGCGCGCATCTCTCGGGACTGCACCTCGGGACTGAGCATCCCTCGGGACTGTGCCTTGCGAGGAGTGCTTCGCCTCGGGAGGAACGCTGCGCCTTGCGAGGAGTGCTTCGCCTCGGGAGGAACGCTGCGCTTCGGGAGGAACGCTGCGCTTCGGGAGGAACGCTGCGCTTCGGGAGGAACGCTTCGCTTCGGGAGGAGAGGCTCAGCAGATCTCTCCTCCCGAAGCGCAGTCCTCCTCCCGGAGCGCAGTCCTCCTCCCGAAGCACAGTCCCCCTCCCGGAGCGCAGCGCGAAGTCGACGGTACGGACTCCTCCCGGAGCGCAGCACGAAGTGGACGAGGCCGACCCGTCGCAGCCCGCTGCGGGCCGCGGAACGGCGGTGTTCGGCTGCCGAACCGGGCACAACAGGGGTCACTTTCGTCACTTCTGCACCACGACACGCCGCCGAAAACCCCAAAACCCGCGAAATGACGCGGAAATGTGGGTGGTGGTTGGTACATTCAAGGCGGTCACTCGACCAACGGAGGGCAGTCGCCCTTCGAACACCAACGATGCGACGGGAACCTCGTCGCTGGAGGATGACATGGCTGACAAGTCCATCACCAAGACCGAGCTCGTCGCGAGCATCGCTTCTGCCACCGGCCAGAGCCAGGCCACCGTCTCGGGTGTCCTCGACGCGCTGTTCTCCTCGGTCTCCGACGCTGTTGCCAAGGGCAGCAAGGTCTCGATCCCGGGCTGGATCTCGTTCGAGCAGGTCGCAACCGCAGCTCGCACGGGCCGCAACCCGCAGACCGGTGCCGAGATCAAGATCCCGGCCGGCCACCGCGTCAAGGTGACCGCTGGTTCCAAGCTCAAGGCTGCGGTCAAGTAAGACTGCACCTCTTCGAAGGCCGCTCCCGATCCGTCGGGGGCGGCCTTCGTGCTCCCACCCCGAATCCGCGGCTTAGGCTTGAGGGGTGAGTGCCCGCGCCGTGCAGACCCCGAGCCGCTCCGCGTATCGCGCGGCCGGAGTCGGAATCCTGCTCGCGACCGGATTGATCGGCGTGCTCATCGCCCTCGTGATCGGCGGGGGCGCGGCGCCGCTGCTGCTGCAGGATCCGGGTCCGTTCGTGCGCTGGGCCACCCCCATCGTCAAGCTCGTCATGAACATCGCGGCTGCGGCGATGCTGGGATCCCTCGTGCTGGCGCTGTTCGCGCTGCGCAGCGAGGAGAAGTCGTTCGACACCGCCCTCAACACGGCATCAGCGGGCGCGGCCGTCTTCACGGTCACCGCGGGCATCAGCGGATTCTTCACGTTCATGGCGGCCTTCAACCCGCAGCTGAGCGCCGAGCGCGAGTTCGGCGAGCAGCTCGGGCGCTTCCTGCTGCAGCTGCCGCTCGGTCAGTCGTGGCTGATCACCACGATCATGGGCTCGGTGATCACCGTGCTCGCCTTCGCGTGGCGCACGTGGACGCCCACCCTGATCACGGCGATCCTCGCCGCCGCCTCCTTCCTCCCGCTGGCGACCCAGGGTCACTCGGGTGAGCTCGCGGGCCACAACATCGCCGTGAACTCGATCCTGCTGCACACGATCGGCGCGGCGGTGTGGCTCGGCGGTCTGCTGCTGGTCGTGATCCTGCGCGACCGCTCCGGCGTGGGAACCGCGCGGCTGGTCGGCCGCTACTCGAGTCTCGCGATCGCCGCCTTCGCCGTCGTCGCGATCTCGGGCCTGGCGCGTTCCATCGTCTCCTTCGGCGACATCTCGCAGCTCTGGACGCCCTACGGCACGATCCTCCTCGCGAAGGTCGTGCTCCTGGTCGGCATGGGCCTGCTCGGCGCCTGGTACCGCATCCGCCTGATCCCTCGTCTCGAGGGCGCTGGAGCAGCGCGCTGGTTCTGGATGCTGGTGCTGTGCGAGGTCGGGCTGATGGGTCTCGCCTCGGGTGCGGCCGCCGCGCTCGCGCGCACTCCTCCGCCCACCGGCGAGGAAGCCGCGTTCGTGCAGACGCCAGCGGAGAACCTCACCCGTTCGCCCCTGCCTCCCGAATTCACGATCGACCGGTGGTTCACGGCGTGGGACATCGACGTGCTCTGGCTGGTGGCCGCCGGCTTCGGCCTCTTCTTCTATCTCGCAGGGGTTCGCCGTCTGCGCCTGCGGGGCGACCGCTGGCCGATCCATCGCACCGTGTTCTGGGTGCTGGGCATGCTGATGCTGCTGTGGGTCACGGGTGGCCCGATCAACGCCTATCAGGAGTATCTCTTCAGCGTGCACATGCTGGGGCACATGATGCTGTCGATGGCGATCCCGCTGCTGCTGGTCTCGGGGGCGCCTGTCACCCTGGCCCTCCGTGCGATCCACAAGCGCGACGACGGCACCCGCGGCGGCCGCGAATGGATCATGTGGGCGGTGCACTCGCCGTTCTCGAAGGTCGTCACCCACCCGTTCGTCGCGGCGGGCATCTTCATCCTGTCGCTGTGGGCCTTCTACTTCACCGACCTCGTGCGCTGGTCGATGTTCGAGCACCTCGGCCACGAGTGGATGGTCGCGCACTTCCTCATCTCCGGATATCTCTTCGTGCTGAGCCTGGTCGGCGCCGACCCCGTGCCGTACCGTCTGCCCTACCCGGGGCGCCTCATCACCCTGATCGCGATCATGGCCATGCACGCCTTCTTCGGCGTCGCGATCATGATGCAGGAGGGGCTGATGGTCGCCGACTGGTTCGGGTCGATGGGGCGCACCTGGGGCCCGTCGCCGCTCGAAGACCAGTACATCGGCGGCGGCATCGCGTGGTCGATCGGTGAGATCCCGACCCTGATCCTCGCGATCACGGTGGCGATCCAGTGGAGCCGCAGCGACACGAAGCTGCAGAAGCGTCGGGACCGTCATGCCGACCGCACGGGCGAGGCCGAGCTCGAGGAGTACAACGAGAGGCTCGCGGCCCTCGCCGAGCGCGACCTTCGTCAGGCCGAGCGCGAAGCACGCTGACCCTGCGCCCGCACTGCCGTGGGCGGGGCGGATCAGCCCGTCGGCTCCTCGCCGGGAGATCCGACGCGGATCGACACCTTCCCGTCCGGCAGGATCGTGATCGACCCGTTGACCTGGAACGGCACGTCTTCCGAGACCTCCTGAACCGAGCCGTCGAAGAGTGACCTGATCTCGACGTCGACGTGTGCGACCGCATCTGTCGGAGGGATCTTCCAGTGCCCGCCGTCAGGCACGACGCTGACCTGGGGCTGAGCCGTGATCGACCACTTCGGCAGTGACGCGAGGCGGTTGTACACCTCGAGGCCGAACGGGCAGGCGGTCGGCTGCAGCACCTCTTGAGCGGTGCACCCCGTGAGGAACTCCTCGACACGCTGCTGCACCACCGCGACGAATTCGGGGGTGGGTTCGGTCTGCACGTCGATGGGGGTGGTGGCGAGCGGGGTGTCTGCGAGGACGCCGACACCGTCGGAGTCGGCGATCGCCGTGTCGACGGTGACCGAGTACAGCCCCGGCGTGAAGACCAGCAGCGGCAGGGGATCGAGCGGAGCGGCCTGCGCGCCCGCAGCCGACACCTGGCGGCGGTCCATCTCGAAGCCGTTGACGGCGAACTGATCGGCGCCGCGCAGCGTGAGCTCGACCACGGCGAGAGGGCTCGTCGTGAAGCGCCAGTTCGGGGTGACGCCCGCCCAGCCGTCCTGCTCGACCGTGAAGGTGGTGGTGCCGGCGTGTCCGCTCGCCGAGAAGGAGACGGTCACCTCGGTCTTGCCTGCGTCGTCCTGCTTCTCCGACAGCACCTCCACGTCGGTGAGCGGGGCGAGGGCGGAGTGCCGCAGCAGAGCCTCTGACGCCGTGGCTCCGATGCCGGCGACCTCGAGCGTCTCGCGATCGATCGCGACGCCCGGCACGCGGAGGGCATCTGCCGCGCGGCCTTCGGAGAGCAGATCGAGATACCGCACGACGAAGGCCGACGGTCCGTAGAACTGCTGGTAGAGAGTGGCCCCGCCTGCGCCGAGAGCGGCGACGAGCACCAGGCCGACCACTGCGAGCAGCGCGAGATCGGCAGCGAGGCGAGAGCGCCGGGGCGCCTTCGTCTCGACCTGCTGCATGGCGTCAGTCTAGGAGCGCGGCCTGGGACGGAGCCGAGCGTGGGTCGCTGTGCGTCGGCGGTGATCGCTGTGTCCGTCGGATGCCGGGCGGCGGCGCCACGTAGCATGGGGAGGCACGATCTCAACGTGCACTCCCGCCTCCAGCCGTGTGAGAGAACCGTGTCGCTTCCCGCCCTGTCCGAAGAGCAGCAAGAGCTGTTCCGGCTGATCGAGGACACCAGCGAAAATGTCTTCATCACCGGCCGAGCGGGCACCGGCAAGTCGACCCTGCTGCAGTACTTCTCGTGGAACACCAAGAAGCAGATCGCGATCTGCGCTCCCACCGGTGTCGCCGCACTGAACGTCGAGGGTCAGACGATCCACTCGCTGTTCCGGCTGCCGATCGGTCTGATCGGCGACTCGGACATCGATCAGAACGACAACACACGACGCATCCTCAACGCGATCGAGACGCTCGTGATCGACGAGATCTCGATGGTCAACGCCGACCTCATGGACGCGATCGACCGCTCCCTCCGGCAGGCGCGGGGCAAGCGCGGCATCCCGTTCGGCGGCGTGCAGATCGTGATGTTCGGCGATCCGTATCAGCTGGCTCCCGTGCCCCCGCGGGGCGACGAGCTGCGGTACGTGAAGGACCATTACCGCTCGTTCTGGTTCTTCGACGCCAAGGTGTGGGCCGGCGCTGCCGGCGGGGAGGAGCCGGAGGAGGACGAGGGGCTCTTCGCGGTCGACACCCGTGCCGAGCTGCATGTGCGCGAGCTCGTGCAGATCCACCGGCAGTCGGATGACGGTTTCAAGGCCATGCTGAACGCGGTGCGGTACGGCCGGGTCACCGCCGAGATCGCCGGGGTGCTGAACGCGCAGGGCGCACGCACACCCCCCGACCCGGAACCGGGCGAGGTGCCGATGATCACGCTCGCCACGCGCAACGACATCGTGAACACAATCAACAGCCGGCATCTCGCGGCGCTTCCCGGCAAGGAGCAGACGGCGAAGGCCGAGGTGAGCGGAGAGTTCGGCAGGGGCGAGGCGTCGCTGCCCGCCGAGTCGGAGCTCAAGCTGAAGATCGGTGCGCAGGTGATGTTCCTCCGCAACGACACCTCGATGTCGGGGGAGCCGCCGCGGTGGGTGAACGGCACGATCGGCACGGTCGTCCGGATCCTCGGCGAGACCGTGCGCGTCGAGATCGACGGAGACGAGGTCGACGTCGAGCCGGCCGTTTGGGAGCGCTTCCGCTATTCGTACGAACCGAGCACGAAGAAGCTCTCCCGAGACGTCGTCGCGGAGTTCACCCAGTTCCCGCTGCGTCTGGCCTGGGCGGTCACGATCCACAAGTCGCAGGGCAAGACCTACGACCGCGCCATCATCGACCTGGGTTCCGGTGCCTTCGCACCGGGGCAGACCTACGTGGCGCTGTCGCGACTCACGTCGCTCGACGGGCTCTACCTGTCGAGGGCGCTGCGCCCGAGCGACATCCGGGTCGACGAGGACGTGCGCCGCTTCATGCGCGACGCATGGCTCGCGGCATCCACCCCCGAGGTCGGCAGGGCCTGAGGCGTTTCAGGCGGCGACGCGTGCGCGGTCGAGGTCTTCGAACAGCTCGGTGTTGAAGCGGTAGGCGAGAAGCACCTCGTCGATCACGCGCTCGCGCTCGGCGTCGTCCCACGGCGCTGCGTCGAGCTGCTCGCGGTAGACATCCTTGAAGGCCGCGGGGTCGGCGATGTCGTCGAACAGGTAGAAGCCGATGCCGTTGGTCTCGAAGCCGAAGCGGCGCGCCATCACTCGTCCGATGAAGATGCCACCGGACAGGTCGCCGAGGTAGCGGGTGTAGTGGTGCGCGACGAAGCCTCCGGCCCAGGTCGCGCCGACCTGACGGATGCGCTCGACGTAGCGCTGCGTGGTGGGGAGAGCGACGATCTCGTCGCGCCAGCCGGCGCCGAGCAGGAACTCGAGGTCGGCCTCCAGTGCCGGAAGACGGGTCAGCTTGTCGCTGAGGAAGACGGATGCCACGGGGTCGCGGCGCATGCGCTCTCCCGCGCCTTCGAGGGCCTCGTAGATGAAGTAGTGCTGTGCGACGAGCGCGATGTAGTCCTCACGCGAGCCTTCGCCCTTGAGCAGGTCGGACATGAAGCCCGCCCCCTCGCTGCGCGAGTGCGAACCGGAGGAGCGCTCACGGAGGGCTGCGGAGAAGGAGAGGATCTCGGACATGTGCCAAGTGTAAGGGTTGCCTAACCTGGAGCGATAGCCCGATATCTCAGAGCGTCATGCGTGCGGACGCGGCTCGACCCCGAGCTTCTCGCACGCGAGATCGTAGAGTGCGACGACCTCGCGGCGCACAGCCGGGCGCTCGGTGATCGAGCCCGAGGGCCACGCGATGCGCAGCTCTGAGGCGACCCCCGAGCGGGTGACCTTCCAGACGCCGCCGTCGCCATCGAGGTCCGTCATCACGGCATCCGTGATCTCGCCGTCCTCGACGGCCGAGAAGGCGCGCGTGATGAGCAGATTGTCGTCGGTGTGGTCGCCGTTCATGTGGCGCAGGATGGCGGAGACGACGTCGGCCTCGAAGATGTGGGGCATGCTGATCACCCTAAAGGGGCCCCGGCGATGCCTTCTTTCAGGAACGGCGTTCTAGACTCGGGAGACACGTCTTCCGGGGGTCCCCTTTCATGCAGCTTCTCTCGTCGCGCACGTTCCGCGCAGCAGCGGCCGGCGTCGCCGCGCTCGGACTCTTCCTCACCGGCTGCACCGCCGAGCCGGAGTTCAGTTACGAGCCGCCGTCTCAGGTCGAGGGCGCACTGCCCGACGACACCGTCGCCGCCATGGAGGCGGCCGTCGCCAACGCGCTCGCCGCGTCGGGGGCGTCGGGTGCTGTCGTGGGCGTCTGGGCTCCCTGGAGCGGCAGCTGGGTCACCGGCGTCGGCACGCAGGGCCCCGGCTCCGATGAGGACATCAGCACCGACATGGCCTTCCGTGTCGCGGACATGACCCGGCTCATGACGTGCGACGTGCTCTACGGCCTCGCAGACGAGGGCGTGGTCGAGCTCGACGACCTCGTGCCGGAGTACGTCTCGGGCGTCGCCGACATGAAGGACATCACGCTCCTCGATCTGTGCAACAGCACGAGCGGGGTCGGCTCGTCCGAGGCCACCGCGCAGGCCTCGTGGTTCACCACCCCCGAGCGCGTGTGGGCGCCGCTCGAGCTCGCCTCCTACGGCCTCGGCGCCCCGCGCGCCACGCCGAAGACGACGTACACGAACTCGGACGCCGGCTACCTGCTGCTCGGCCTCGCCCTCGAGCGCGCGTCGGGCCTCACGGCATCCGAGCTGATCGCCGAGTACGTGACCGAGCCGCTCGGTCTCGCCGCCACGTCGCTGCCCTCGCCGGCCGCGGCTGCGCCCTCGACCGGTCCGGTGATGAACGGGCACTACCTGACGCCCGTCGAAGGCGGATACGACTGCGCGGCTCCGACCGACATCACCACGCTGTCGTCGAGCACCGGCTACACCGACTCCGGCGTCGTGTCGACGATCGATGACCTCGGCCGCTACGCCCAGGCCGAGGCCGCACAGAAGCTGCGGACGAAGGATGAGCCGAACCGCTTCGGATCCCCGTTGCCGCAGAGCCCCGAGGCGCCCTCGTGGTTCCAGGCCACCGGAGGAGCCCTGCTCGTCGGCTCGATGATCGGACAGTCGGGGTGGACCCCCGGGTACCAGACGTCGGCGTTCTCCGACCCTGAGAGCGGTTTCACGGTCGCGGTGTCGCTCAACGACTCGACGACCGGCGGTCTGACCGCGATGTTCCTGGCGTGGGAGCTGGCCGCGATCGCATCGAAGGCTCCCGCAGCCGCAGGAGAGACGGCCCCCGAGTTCGGGCTGCCGTTCACGGCCGAGCAGTACCACCAGGAGATCACCGATTCCGCGATCGCCTGCGTCGCACCGCCCGCCGGCTGATCTCGGAGGCGCACGACCGCTCCGCGGCCCCGATCGAGGGAGGAACGCCGATGGCGATCATCGACAACGCGATCTATGTCGACGGCATCCGCACCCAGAATCCGCGGAGCCTCAGCGAGACCTTCGAGGTGCTGCGCGAACGCGGGGGCATGAGCTGGATCGGCCTGTATCGGCCGAGCGAGGCCGAGATCCGCGAGGTGGCCGACGAGTTCGGCATCCACGCGCTCGTCGTCGAAGATGCCCTCTCGGGTCACCAGCGCTCGAAGCTCGAGCGCTACGGCGAGGTGCTGTTCATGGTGCTCCGCTCCGCCCGGTATCTGGATGAGGCGGAGGAGGTCGAGTTCGGGGAGATCCACGTGCTCGTGGGGCCGGACTTCGTGGTCACCATCCGCCACGCGGAGTCACCTGACCTCGGGCGCGTTCGGCGCCGCCTCGAAGACGACCCGGGGCTGTTGAAGCTCGGCCCTGAGGCCGTGCTCTATGCGATCCTCGACGAGGTCGTCGACGAGTACGCACCGGTGCTGGCCGGCCTCGAGAACGACATCGACGAGATCGAGAGCCAGCTCTTCGAAGACGGGGTCGACGCCACGCAGCGCATCTACGAGCTCGGTCGCGAGGTGATCGACTTCCAGCGTGCGGTGCAGCCTCTGGCGGGGATGCTCGACTCGCTGCTGCGGGGGTCGGCGAAGTACCAGGTCGACGAGGAGCTGCAGCGGTATCTCCGCGACGTGCTCGACCACACCCTGCGCGTGTCGGAGCGCGCGAACACTTTCCGCACGGTGCTCGACAGCGCCCTGACCGTCGAGTCGACGATCGTGGCGCGGCGGCAGAACGAGGAGATGCGGCGGATGACCGAGCTGAGCATCCGTCAGAACGACGAGGTGAAGAAGATCTCGGGCTGGGCGGCGATCCTCTTCGCGCCGACTCTCGTCGGCACGGTCTACGGCATGAACTTCGACCACATGCCCGAGCTGCACTGGACGCTCGGCTACCCGATGGCGATCGCGCTCATGGTGGGTATGGGTGTCGGTCTGTACTGGGCGTTCAAGCGCAAGGGGTGGCTGTAGCCACTCGGCCGGAGGTCGTCATCTTCCACCGGGGGTGACGACGACGGCGTACTCGGCGCCGGGGCCGATCAGGCCCGACTCCACGTCGACGTACCGCAGGGTCAGCAGGTGGAACCCGAGGTGGATGTCGGGGATGTAGTCGTCGGAGGTCACCTCGTCGATGGCGATGAGGTGAGGGTTCACGACGCCGTCGACAGCCACCTGCACCCATCCGCCCGGGATTCCCTCGAGGGAGACGAGCGCATCATCGCGCTCGCCGTCTGCGTCGGCATCCGCGCCGTCGAGGTGGATGTGCGACGGCCCGCCGGAGATGACCGGCACAGGGAACGCGAGGGGCCCCAACGGCTCGCTGAGGTCGATGTCACCGGTGGGGGACGTGTGTTGCGCGGTGAGGGTCATGCCCTGACGGAGGTCGTCGCCCGCGACCGAGATCTCGAACATGCCCTCGTCGTCGACCGGCACCTCGGCGAGGACTGCACCCAGCTCGTCGAGCATCGCGACCGTGCTGCCGGGGATGCCGGTGCCGCGCGCCGAGACCGCAAGGGGGTTGCTCGTGTCCCAGCCGGCCGGCTCGAGACTGAACGCGTAGGGGATCTCGACCGGTGGCTTCTCGGCCGGCGGATTCTGGGCCGTCGGAGTCTGGGTCGGCGGAGTCGCTGCCGGAGGCTCCGCCGCGGGGGGAGCCGGAGTGGGAGGACGCTTCGTCTCCGGAACGGCTCGGTCAGTGGAGGTCAGCGGCGTGGTCTCGAGGACGGGTTCGGGCGGGGGCTCCATCGGCGCCGGAACCAGCGGGGGCGCAGGAGGAGGCGTCGGAGAGGTGCCGACCGGCGTCGCGGATGGCGTGCCGGGAATCGGGTCGACGGGGTGGGCGACCGGTCCGGCTGCTTCGCTGCGGTCGGTGCCCGGCGCAGGTTGCGTCCACGGAGCGGCGATCGCCACCGCGACGGTCGCCGCGAGCGCGACTGCACTGCCCGCGGCGACCCCGAGGGTGAGAACGCGCCGGGATCGCAGGACTGCGGATGGTCCGACGACAGCGGCGCTCGCCGCGGCGCCGGGTTCGAGCGCCGCGAACGCAGCGGCCCCGGCGCTGCCGAGCGCGAGGGGCAGAAGCACCGCCCGCAGCTTCGACGAGGCCGTGTCGATGTCCCGAGCGATGATCGTGCACCCCGCGCAGCCCTCGAGATGAGTCTCGAGCCGCGGACGCTCGTGTCGACTGACCGGGCGGCGGGTGCGGCGCACGAGCCGTCCGCAGGCCCAGCGACACTCTTCAGGGCGGGAGGGGTCGGCGATGAGTGCGTCGAGCCATGCGTGACGGAAGCCGTCTCGTGCACGCAGGGCGAGGGCGGAGACGGCGTTCGGGGTGAGTCCCATCAGCGGCGCGATCTCTCGCGGCTTCATGCCCTCGACCTCGAGATACCAGAGCAGAGTGCGGTGGTTCTCCGGCAGGTTCTTGAAGGCGGCGGCGAGCATCGCTCTGTCCGACAGCTGCTCGATCGCGTCGGGTGCCTCGTCGGGGATCTCCTCGATGAACTCGATCGGGATGTCCTTCTGCTTGCCGCCCCACGTCGCCGCGGCGTTGCGGATGGCGGCGTACAGATAGGCGCGGAAGCCGTCGGTCGGTCCGCCGCCGTTCTGCATCGCGCTGAAGGTCTTCGTGAAGGCCTCGCTGACCAGGTCGTCCGGGTCGATCGAGCGCGTCACCGCGCGGGCCGCCCGGAGTCCCGCCTCGGCGTGCCTCTGCCACAGCACGGCGAACGCCTGAGCGTCGCCGTTGCGAGTCGCGTCGGCCAGCTCGGCGTCCGACCTCGTGTCAGTGCTCGGATCTGCGGTGAGGCTCACGGCATCCCCCCGATCATGGTGACGACGTCTGTCACCGACCTCGAGGCCGACGACACGACCTCGATGTCAGCATACGCTCAGGGGTTGCTGTTCAGGGATATCTGTGATATATCAGCATATCCGCGAGAGAGGGCTGTCGCCCCGCACTGTTACCGCTCGGGTTCGTCGTCGATCTCGACTCCGGGGCCGGGGCCGGGGCGCACCGCAGCATCGGGGGCGATGTCGATGCGGGTGTTGCCGTCGTGCTCGGAGACCTCGATGCGGGGCGCGGCGTCGGCCTCGGTCGCCTCCGGTGCCGAGGTCAGCTGGTCGTGTCGCTTCTCTTCGCTGGTCATGGCGTCGTCGGCCTCGGGGGTGTGATCAGGCGTGCTCATGGTTCTCCTTCGTGGTGGTGGATGAGGGGTCTGCACCCTGGCTCTGCTTGCGGGTGCGGTTCCGCCCCCAGCGGGCGAGCAGATAGAGCACGCCGCCGACGGCCAGCAGGATCGCACCGAAGAGCCAGACGATGGGGCGCTGCTGGGTGAGCAGCAGGATGCACGACGCGATTCCCAGCACCGGGATGACGGTCCAGATGCGGAAGTGATCGTGCTCGACCCGGTCGCGTCGCAGCACGAGCACCGAGACGTTGACGCTCAGGAAGACGAACAGCAGCAGCAGCACGACGGTCTCGGCGAGCGTAGCCAGGTCGCCGACCAGCGTAAGGCCCATCGCGACGAGGGTCGTGGTGAGGATCGCCACCCAGGGGGTCTTGCGGTTCGGCAGCACGCGGCCGAGCACCGGGGGCAGCAGGTTCTGCTCCGCCATCCCGTAGGTCAGGCGGCTGACCATGATCATGGTCAGCAGGGCGCCGTTGGCGACGGCGATCAGGGCGATCAGGCTGAACAGCCACGAGGGGATGCTGGCGCCCGCCGCCTCCACGACCGAGAGCAGCGGCCCGCTCGACTCCTGCAGCTCGGATGCCGGCAGCGCGATCGAGCTGGCGACGCCGACGAGCACGTAGACCGCGCCGGCGGTGAAGAGGGCACCGAAGAGCGCGCGTGGATAGGTGCGCCGCGGGTCCTTCACCTCTTCGATCATGTTCGCCGATGTCTCGAAGCCGACGAACGAGTAGTACGCGATCACGGCCCCGGCCAGGACGGCCATGGCCACGGGAGTCCCCTCCGGTGTCTGAGTGAGCCGCGAGGCGTCACCGCCGCCACCGGCCACGAACACCCCCACCACGACGATGACGATCACGAGACCGCTCAACTCGACAGCGGTCATCACCAGATTCGCACCGAGCGACTCGCGGATGCCTCGGGCGTTGAGCGCTCCGACGATGGCGAGGAAGACGATCGCGACGGGGATCGTCGGCAGGTCGAAGAAGGTGCCCAGGTAGTCGCCGGCGAAGGCGATCGCCAGACCCGCGGCGCTCGTCACGCCCGCCGCGAGCATGCTGAATCCGACGAGGAAGGACACGACCGGGCTGTGGAAGGCGCGCTCGGCGAACACGGACGCCCCGCCCGCGCGCGGGTACTTGGTGACGAGTTCGGCGTACGACCCCGCGGTCAGCAGGGCGAGCAGGAGCGCGAGCAGCAACGGAGCCCACAGCATTCCACCGACCTTCTCGGAGAGCACTCCCATCAGGGCGTAGATTCCGGCGCCGAGAACGTCGCCCAGGATGAAGGCGAACAGGAGGGGGCCGGTGATGGCGCGACGCAGCCGGGTCGGCTCCTCCTGCGTCTGGGCGGTGTCGGATGTCATCCTGAAAACCTATGGAGTCGGCGCCTGCACGGCGACGGGGTTGACAGGACGCGGTATCGAGCTCGGCATCCGAAGTCATCCGTCCGGGGGATGCCGATGCGCGCAGAGCCGTCATAGCGTGGATGCATGCTGATCGTCGAAGAACTCCATCTGCTGCTTCTCCGGCCTGATGGCCGCGTCGAGAGTCCGGTGAGCGTGAACCGCCTCTATGGCGAGATCGCGGCCGTCATCGTCGACCTCGCCCTGCACGGACGCATCTCGGTCTCGGACGAGAAGAACCCCGTCATCGACATCGTGTCGACCGAGCCGACGGGCAACCCGATCCTCGACACGACGCTGCAGCGCCTCGTGCCGTTGCGCGGCAAGCGACTGCAGTCGCTCGTGGTGCGGCCCAAGCTCGATCCGCTCGAGGTGGTGGTCGAGTCGCTCATCGCACAGGGCGTCCTGATCCGCGGGGAGCGCGGGTTCTTCGGCTGGGGTGCGGCGCGCACGCCCGAATCCGACTCCGCACCCGAGCAGATGCTGCGCGCCCGACTCGCCGCCGTGCTCGCCGGAACGGGCTCCCCGACGCAGGCCGACCTGGCGCTGCTCTCCATCCTGCAGAACCTCAACTGCGCGCACGCGATCCTGCGCGACGAATGCGGCGGAATGTCGGCGCGCGACCTCAAGAAGCGGATCGAAGAGCTCACGGCGGGGTCGCCGGCGGGGGACGCCGTCGCCAAGGCTGTCAACGACGCGATCACCGCGGCGATGGTGGCCGTCATGACCCCGACGATCGTGGCCGCGACCATCACCTGACGCGCCGCTCCGGCGTGGCCCGCGCCGGGCACGATTTCGAAGATCGGGGACGACCCGCCGGGGCGGCACCGGTGATGGCGGGTGTCGTCAGCATCCATCCGAATCTGTCCCGGCCGTGATGAGCCGTCAGCTCAGTGATGTGAAGACCCTTCGAGCGTTCGTGTTGGCATATATCGTCCGCGACTGGTGCGTTCTGCCCGCCTGATTCCGGGTCTCGGATCGCATTCCGATATAGCACCGCGACTTCTGCGAGCGGTGTCGGTACCTCTGCTGTGGCCGTGCCTACCGTGGTGATTCCACGAGACACGAGGAGGTGGATTATCGGTCGGGCCTTCCACCAGAACATGTTCGACTACCGTCACTCATACGTGGTCGAGGTACCTGAGGGGTGCCCACATGGGTGAGACGGTCGAGCTCAAGGGGGGCAGCGCCTTGCGTCGGAACAGGGCGTTTCAGCGGCTGGTCGTCGCGAAGGTGTCGAACGAGCTGTCGTCGGCGATAGGAAACGTGGCGTTGCCACTCATCGTCCTCGGGGTGACGGCATCCGCGACTCTCGCTGGTCTGGTTCTCTTCGCGTCGAATGCCGCTCTGATCGCCACCCAGGCCTTCGGTGGCGCGCTAGTGGATCGGCATTCACCGTCACTCGTCCTGCGTCTGTCGTCGTTCACGCAGGCATCCGGGTGGGCGCTCGCGCTGCTCGCGATCTTCTTCCCTGAGCCGGGAATGCTGCCGGTCCTGATTCTGGGGGCGGCGCTCGCGGGAGCCGCGTCGGGACTTGACGGACCTAGCGAACAGGCTCTGGTCAAGGTGATCGTTCCTCGTGGTCAACTCGGCCAGGCGGCTGCCGTTTCGCAGGGGCGGGAGGCCGGTGCCGGACTTGTCGGCGGACCTATAGGAGGCCTGCTGTATTCGCTGGGTGGAGCGTGGGCACTTGGGACTCAAGTCGCCCTCAATGTGGTCGCCGGTATCTTCACACCGCGGCCGTCGCGAGTAGCCGAATACGAATCGTCACCGAGCGGGTACATCGCACAACTGCGGGAAGGGTTCGTCTTCGTCTGGAGGCAGCCGGGGCTTCGTGGCGTAGCGATCGTCGCCGGGCTCGCGAACCTTCCGATCATCGTCCTGCCGCTCACGCTGATCGCGTATTACCAGAAGAGTGGAGAAGCGCCTGTTGCGATCGGAATTCTCGCGACAGCGTTCGGGGCCGGTGTCGTCGCTGGCGCACTGATGGCAGGAACGCTCTCTTCACGGTTCCGGCTTGGCCGTCTCGGGGGCACCGCGCTCGCTGCGTTCGCACTAGGGCAGGCAATGGTCGTGTTCACGTATCCGTCGCTGCCCCTCACAGTCGTGGTGTTGTTCCTTTCCGCGCTTCCACTTCCGGCGTTCAACGCAGCGATCAGCGCGTACACCGTGACCGTCACGCCTGCACCGTTGATGGGGAGGGTCACGGCGGCATCCGGTGTGCCGGGAATGCTGCTCATGCCGGTGGGTGCATTGGGTGGAGGGCTTCTCTTCGATCACTTCGGACCTTTCGTGCCCCTGGTGTTCTCAGCCACGGTTGCCATCGCGACTGTGGTCGTCATGGTCAGTTCAAAAGACCTCAGGCGGATTCCGAGGCTCGGCGAGCTCAGCGAGGACGGCCTCGAGGTGCCCGGCTGACGCGCGCTCAGCGCAGCACGGCCACACGCTCTGCGAGCTCGCTGATCACGGGGTTCGAGTCGACGGGGTCGACGACCACACCGGCGACGGCCTCGAGGTCGAGCACGGGGTGGCGCGACGTCGCCCCGATCTTCTCTTCGCTGCCGAGCACGTAGGTCTGCGCACAGCGGGCGGCGATCGCGCGCTTGGTGACGGCGTCGTCGAGGTTGCCGGTGGTCAGCCCGCGCACCGGGTCGATGCCGGTCGCGCCGAGGAAGAAGATGTCGGCATAGAGGTGCTGCACCGCCTCCATGGCGAGCGGGCCGCTCGCGACCATCGAGAAGCGAGCGAGCTCACCGCCGATGATCACGATGCGGGCATCGGAGTGCTCAGCGACCGCGAGGGCGATCGTCGGGCTGGGCGTGATCACGGTCAGGTCGGAGCCGCGCGGCAGCATGCCCGCCATCGCGAGAGTCGTGGTGCCGGCGTCCAGCAAGATCGTCGAGGCCGGGGTGATCAGCTCGACGGCGCGACGGGCGACGCGCTCTTTGCTCTCGGTGGCGAGCAATGCCCGCTGGTCGACGGGGCGGTCGGCCGGCGGAATCGGCAGAGCACCTCCGTAGACCCGCACCATCTCACCGGCGTCGGCGAGCTCGCGGAGGTCGCGGCGGATCGAGTCCTCTGAGACGCCCAGATCGGCGGCGACATCCTTCGCCACCACACGGCCGTCCCTGCGCAGGATCTCTCGCAGGTGGTCCTTGCGCTGTGCGCCCAGCATCCGACTCCTCAAAATCTTGTTCATTCGCGAAATTGCACGTTCTTGCACGGTTAACGTTACAGTCTTCTCCATGACGACTCCACTCCTCATCCTCATCGCCGGTCCCTACCGCTCCGGCACCGGCGGTGACCCCGCCCTGATCGCCCGCAACCTCGAACGACTCGAAGAGGCGGCGGCGCCGATCCATCGCCTCGGTCACGTGCCCATGATCGGGGAGTGGGCAGCCCTGCCGATCCTCCGGGGGATGGACGAGACGGATGCCGCCGAGGGCGACGTCATGTACGAGACCGCGCACCGACTGCTGCAGCATTGCGACGCGGTGCTCCGCCTGCCCGGCGACTCCGCCGGCGCCGACAAGGACGTCGAGATCGCCCTCGAGCGCGGCCTGCCCGTGTACCGATCTCTCGACGAGATCCCCGCCAGGGAGATCGCTGCGGCGTAGCCGAGGACGAGGTGCACGCGATCCTGTTCGAGCCGAAGGGCACGGTCGACACGGGAGACGCCGGGGGAGACATGACGGCGACCCTGCAGGAGCTCGACTGACCGACGCGCCGAGCGTCAGATCCTGAACCGCACGCCTGCCATGTGCTCGGCGACGGCCCACAGCTCAGCCCCCACATCGACCGAGCGCACCTGCGCGCTCGCGGCGACGCGTCTCGGTGCCCCGCGGAACTCCAGCAGCCCGCCGGGCCCCCAGTAGTCTCCACCCGTGGCGTCGGCGGCGACCGCCGCATGCACGATGGGCGCGGCTCCGGCATCCTTGCCCTGCACGAGCGGGCGGCTGAGTGCGGCGAGGGCGCGCGTCACTGTCGACACCTCGGCGAGGCCGTCGCGGTGCGGAGTCAGCGGGTCGACCGCGTAGCCCGGGTGCGCGCACAGCGCTGACCGCGCGGAGCCCCTCCAACGCCGATTCAGCTCGAACGCGAAGGCCATCAGCGCGGCTTTCGACCGGCCGTACTGACGCAGCGACGGACCGGTCCACGGCTGCGCGAGCGTGGCGGGGTCGATCTCCGCGAAGCGATGAGCCAGCGAACCCACCGCCACGACCCTGGCGTCATCGGCGAGCACGTCGCCGAGTCGGGCGATCAGGGCGAAGTGCCCGACGAAGTTCGTGCCCACCATCAGGTCGAGGCCATCAGCGGTGCGGGCGCCGCGATCCGCTGCTTTCACTCCGGCGTTGCAGATCACGGCGTCGATGCGCTCGCCGACGGATGCCGCCGCAGCGGTGATGCTCACGAGCGAGCCGAGATCCAGCGGGACGATTCCGAGGTCGGCGCCGGGCGCGTGCGCGCGGATCGAGGATGCCGCGACCTCAGCCCGCTCGGTCGACCGGCATCCGAGCAGCACCCTGGCGCCGTGCCCGGCGAGGATCTCTGCACACCAGTAGCCGATGCCGGCGTTCGCCCCCGTCACGAGGATCGTGCGGCCGGCGAGATCGGGGAGCGCGAGCGAGGGGGACATGCCCTCCAACCTAGGCGGAGATGCCGACCCGATCGGACGTGCGGATGACGGTCGCGAATCCACGCGCGGCGAGGATGCTCTCGGTGCGTCGCATGATCTCGTCACCCGAGACGGCCGCGAGTCCGTCATTCGCCTCGATCGCCGAGGTCGTCGTGGCATCCGTCACGAACTCGACCGCGAAGCCCAGATCGGACGCCATCCGAGCGGTCGTCTCGCAGCACTGCTCCGTGCGGATCCCGCACACGACCACGCGTCCGACGCCGAGCTGCCGCAGCTGCTCTTCGAGGTCTGTCGACGTGAAGGCGTTGACGGTGGTCTTCGTCACGGCGATCTCGTCGCCCTGCGGATCGAGGTCTGAGATCACTCGGACGAAGCCGTTGACCGGGTCGAACACTCCGCCGCTGCCCGGTTCTGAGTGAGTGACCCAGACGACCTGATCGCCGATCTCGCGGGCATGATCGACCAACCGTGAGATGTTGTCGACGGCATCAGGGTTGGCGGTGGCCGCCCACTCGTCCGGCCGCTGACGGAAGGACTCCTGGGCGTCGATGACGAGCAGTGCGGTGGCGATGTCTCGGTTCATGCCCTCATCCTCGCGGTCGAGGGCGGCGTGGGCCAGACCGTCAGCGGCCATGCTTCGCGCGAATCCCGCCGACGTCGAGGCGTCGGGTCTGATCTCCTCGCGACGAATTTGTGACGAACGCGCACCCTCGCACGTCCTATCTGTGAGCGACCGACACGCTCCCGGTGAGGCCGGAACGGTCTCGCAGCCGGCATCCACTTCAGGCAAAGGAATCGACATGGCAACTCAGGACCAGAACACCCCCACCAGCCCCGCCGAGAAGGAGCTGGCCCAGACTTCCGCAGCGCCGAAGCCGGCCGCATCCGGCTCGCGTGTCGACCGCACCTCGAGCTTCTCGTCGTCGCGGATCCCCGCCGACTCGGACGCCGCCGGAAAGACCACCATCGCCGATGGAGTGGTGGCCAAGGTCGCCGGCATCGCCGCCCGTGAGGTCGCCGGCGTGTTCGCACTCGGTGGCGGCGGAGCACGCGCCTTCGGCGCGATCCGTGACGCGGTCAACGCGACCGACCTCTCGCAGGGCGTCAAGGTCGAGGTCGGCGAGACGCAGGCCGCCGCAGACCTGACCATCGTCGTCGAGTACCCCGCTCCCATCCAGGAGGTCGCGAACAACGTCCGCGCCGCCGTCGCCGGAGCGATCAGCCGCCTCGTCGGTCTCGAGGTCGTCGAGGTCAACGTCGAGGTCAACGACGTCCACGTGCCCGGCGACGACAACCACGAGAACGAGGAGTCGCGCGTCTCATGACCCCCACCACCACGGGCGCCCTCGTCGGTGCCCTCCTCGCCCTCGCTGCGCTGATGTTCGGATTCTGGGGCTTCCTGCTCATGGCTCTGTTCGCCGGCATCGGGGCGCTCATCGGTCGGATCGCCTCCGGCAAGCTCGACGTCCGCGGCCTCGCGGACGCCTTCACCGGGCGGCGTACCTCCTGATGCGCGCCGACCAGCACCTCGCCGCCGGTGGCGGCCCCGAGCGGGCCGCCACCGAGGCCACCGTCCCTGGTCGCGTCGACGTGAAAGAACGCGTCTACCGCACGGTCACCGAACAGGCGTCCGCAACCCTGATCGGTGTCCCTCGCGGTGACGTGAAGGTCGACGTGACCGAACACCCCGGCGGGATCGCGGTGCGCATCGCCACACCGCTTCCCGTCCCGGATCTCGACGACACCGTCGCGATCTCCCAGAGCGTCCCCGTGCTCGAACGGGCCCGTCAGCTGCAGGAGCAGTTGCAGCAGCGTCTGACGGGAATCCTCGGCAGGGACGTCACCCGCATCAACCTCACCATCACCGGTGCCACCATCCCAGAGAGGAGACGAGTGCGATGAGCACCCCTGTTCTTCGCCGCGTCGTCCGACGCGAGACGCATTCACCGCGCACCGTGGCGATGTTCGTGGCGGTCATCCTCCTCATCCTCGCCCTGGCCTACATCGGGCTCGAGATCGTGCTGAACCTCGCGGCGCAGCCGGCGCTCCTGCTCGGACCCGCCGCGGCGGGCGGATGGCTCGTGGGCCTGCCCACCGCGCAGCCCGAGGGGCTCGTGATCGCGGGCAGTGTCGTACTCGCCCTCATCGGGATCGTCTTCCTCGTGCTCGCCCTCACTCCGGGCCGCCTGTCGAAGCACACCCTCGAAGCGGGCGACCGGGCGGTCGTCGTCGACAACGGCGTGATCGCGAGCGCTCTCGCTCAACACCTGTCTGAGGAGACGGGTCTGGCACGCGACAGCATCACCGTCGGTGTGGGCCACCGCGGAGTCGACGTCACCGTGCGCCCCGGCGCCGGCATCCCGCTCGACAAGGGCGCGGTGAAGTCCGCCGCCGAAGCTGAGCTGCAGACATACCGACTCACCAGGAGCGTCCGTACCCGGGTGCGCATCGAGCGCCCCACCGAGCAGGAGGACGAGCTGTGAACAACACGAACCGCGCGCTGAACCGCGTACTGCTGCTGATCATCGGGCTGCTGTTCCTGGCCCTCGGCGCCGTCGGCATCGCGATCATGAGCTGGCCCACCGCGACGGACATCTGGACGTCGGCCGGTGAGAACGCCCGCTCCTGGCTTGACCAGGCGATCGCTGCCACCGCCATCGCCGGCGGCAGCCTCTCGTGGATCGGAATCGGCGCCGTCGTGGCGATCCTCGTGGTCGTCGTGCTGCTGATCCTCGCGCTCACCAGCATCGCCGGACGCCGCTCGAAGACGGCCTTCCGCTCCACCGGTGCGCAGAACCCGCTCGGTCGGGTCACCGTCACCGAGTCCTTCGTGTCGGATGCCGTGAAGAACTCGCTCGCGACGAGGGACGAGATCCTCTCGACCCAGGTCACAGCGAACGACATCCGCAACACTCCGGTGCTGCACGTGTCGGTCACGCCGCGGCAGAACACGGACCCGCGAGAGGTCGTCGATCACATCGACCGGCTTCTCACCAACCTCGCCACCCTGACCGGCCGTGACACCGAGACCTACGTCTCGATCCACACCGGGCTCCGTGCGCGTCTCGCCCACGACCAGCGTCGACTGTCTTGACGCAGAGACTTATCGTCGGTCGCGAAGAGCAACGGCGATAAGACGGCGGGAATCCTCCCGCAGTCAACGATCACCCTGACGAAAGGAGCTCCTCATGGGACTCGACGACAAGATCAAGAACGCCGCTCAGGACATCGCCGGCAAGGCGAAGGAAGCGATCGGCAACGCGACCGACAACGACAAGCTCGCCGCCGAAGGCAAGGCGGACCAGGTCAAGGCCGACGCGAAGAAGGCCGGCGAGAACGTCAAGGACGCGTTCAAGAACTGACACACCCAGCGGGCGGGTGGAGGGCGATTCACACCTCCACCCGCCCGTTGCTGTGCGCGGGGAGGAGGGCATGAGACGATGCCCGAGATGGATGCCGCCGCCGACGAAGAGCTGCGCGAGCTTCGTGCTCGCGCGTACGGCCCTCATGCCGACATCGCGACCGACCCCGCCGCGGTCCGGCGGCTCGAGGAGCTCGAATCCTCACGCAGTGCAGCGGCTGTCCGGCGCGGGGGCCGCGATCACGCGGCGATCGCCGACTCCGGAGCAGATGGCGAGGCCGCCGAGCTGCGCGTCGTGCATCCCTCGGGCGATGCCGGCCGAGAGAGCAGCGACCTTCTCGACCGGCTCGGCGACGAAGCCACGTGGGAGGAGCCGATCGCACGTGATGCTCCGACCGATGCGCCCCGGCAGGCTGGGCGCCTGACGCGGTGGCGGACGCCGCTGTGGGCGGCATCCGTCGTCATGGCTGCCGCGCTCGCAGCGATGATCACTTACGCGTTCGCGTCGATCCCTCCGGTGTCGTCGGCCGCGGGCGCGCCGCAGATCGCGACGCTCGAGCTGACGCGCACGGGAGCCGTACCGCCCGGGTGGTTCGGAGCGGAGGAGGACGTCGCGGCGGTCGAGTTCTACGGCCTGACGATCTTCGCGACCCCCGGGTGGGTCTCGGAGTCGGGGGATCGGTCGTCCGAGGATCGCTGCCTCAATGGCGTCCCGACGGAGGACGTGCCGCCGGAGGCGGACCCCGACGGATCGTCATTTGTCAGCGGGCGGATCTGGGGAGCGTGCAGCGTCGGATCGTTCCCGGCGACCTTCGCGATGCCGATCGACGGCGATGCTCCCGACGAGCTGATCGACCGCTACCCCGAGGGCGCCGCACTGCAGTTCGTTCTCGACGGCGACCGCGTCGCGGTCTTCCTCGACAGCGGCTCGGACTGACTCCGCCGCACCTCTTGACTCCGGCGCTCAGCGATCTAGCCTGGCAGGCATGTGCCGCAACATCATTCCGCTGAACAACCTCGCACCGCCCGCGACCGACGACGAGTGCCACGAGGCCGCCGTGCAGTTCGTGCGCAAGATCTCGGGCACGAACGCGCCGTCGCGGTCGAACCAGGAAGTGTTCGACCGCGCCGTCGCCGAGATCGAGCAGTCCGTGCGACGTCTTCTCGACGGTCTCGTGACGACGGCGCCGCCGAAGAACCGCGACGAGCAGCGCGAGAAGCGACAGGCGCGCTCGGCCGAGAGGTACGAGGCGATCCGTGTCTTCCAAGAGGCGAAGCGCGCCGCGCGGGCAGACTGACGCGGCTCGAGGATCCTGAGCGCACGTTCGAGGTCATCGCCGGCAGGCTCTGAGAAGAATCTTCATCCACGTGCATCCAAAACCCGGGTTCCCGGGGAACAACTCCTATGAAGGGCCGCACAGGGCGGTCCGGGTACAGGAGGAACAGATGCGCAAGACAGTCGCCGCCGGCCTCGCCGTCGGAATGATCACCGCTCTCGGCCTGGCATTGCCGGCCGGCGCCGCCACCACCCAGGCGGCTCAGCTCTCCGTGTTGCACGCGATCCCCGACACCCCGGTCGACGTGTACGTCAACGGCGAGCTGACCCTCGACGACTTCGCCCCCGGCGACCTGGCCGGTCCGCTCGAGCTGCCGGCCGGCTCGTATGAGGTCGCCCTCACCGCTCCCGATGCCGCAGACGCGAGCGCTCCCATCCTCGGACCCGCGACGATCGCTCTCGACGCGGGCGGGAACTACACCGCCGTGGCCCACCTGACCGAAGCGGGCGAACCCGGCCTCAACCTGTTCACGAACGACATCTCGCAGACGGCACCCGGCCAGGGCAGGCTGACGGTGCGTCACACGGCCGCGGCACCCGCGGTCGACATCCTCGCCGGCGGCTCGCCCGTGATCGAGAACCTCACGAACCCGAACGAGGCGAAGCTCGACCTGCCCGCGGGAACCGTGTCGGCCGCCGTGGCACTCACGGGCACGACCGACCCGGTCATCGGCCCCGCGGACGTCGCGATCGAAGAGGGCGTCAACACGATCGTCTATGCCTGGGGCAGTGCCGAAGACGGCAACCTCGCGATCGCCGCGCAGACGATCTCGGGACTGCACTCGAACCCCGACGGAGTGCCCTCGGGCACCGCGGGCTACCTCGCCCAGCAGGACGCATCGATGACCGCGCTTCTCTCGGCGGGTCTCGTCGCCCTCGCGATCTCGGCCGCCGTGGGTGCGGGTCTGATCGTCCGTCGTCGCCAGACGGTGCGCTGATGCTCCGAGGCACGCCGCGAGAAGCCGGTCTGCGCCGCGTCATCCTGACGCTGGGCGCCCTGGTCACTGCGGCGTGCCTCGTGGCGTGCGCACCGGGAGGGGCGGGCGCGGAACTCCCTCCTTCCTCGGAGTCGCCCCCCACGACTCCACCGCCCGTCCCTCCCACTTCACCCCCCACCCCCACCCCCACCCCCATGAGAGAC
>NZ_JXQX01000034.1:0-18192 GCF_000834175.1 Microbacterium sp. MEJ108Y
GTAGATCTCGGTGATCGTGCCGACCGTCGACCGCGGGTTGCGGTTGGTCGACTTCTGATCGATCGACACCGCGGGGCTGAGCCCCTCGATGAAGTCGACGTCTGGCCGGTCGACCTGGCCGAGGAACTGGCGCGCGTACGCGCTCAGCGACTCGACGTAGCGACGCTGCCCTTCGGCGAAGATCGTGTCGAACGCGAGACTGGACTTTCCCGAACCGGACAGGCCGGTGAACACGACGAGGGAGTCGCGTGGGATGTCGATGTCGACGTTCTTCAGATTGTGTACGCGGGCACCGCGAACGCTGAGTTTTCCTGGGGTTGCAACCGGGACGATAGGCACTGATCAAGTCTACGAGGGGCCACAGACATTGGCTCCGTGAGGGCTCACAGGGAAGGCATCGCCTCACGGTGCTCGGCGGTTCGCCCTCACGACCAGGGTCACCGCGAGCGCCACGACGGCTCCGGCTCCCGCGACGGCGGCCCACGGCACCGTCTGCGCCGATCCCTGCGCGGCCGCTCCGCCGACGACCATCACCGCGACGGTCACCGGCTGGGCGATCGCCTGGACGACGAGCAGCCGCAGTGCGCTGGGCCGGAGCGCGGCGATCACCACTCGGGAACCCGCGGGGATCACGAGCGAGAGCGACATCAGCACGTGGATGAGCTGCACGACGAGCACCGCGATCATCGCGCGCCCGAGATCGGGCTCCGAGATCAGCATCCCGATCACGAGGCAGCCGACCGATCCCCACGCCGCGAACGTCTGCGGGAGGGCGGCGGCGACGATCGCCAGCACGACAGCGGCCACCTGCCACCCGATCAGCGGGCACAGGGCGACGGCCCCGGCGGCGACGACGGCGACGAGCGCGCCCCGAACGACGAGCCAGGAGACGGCCGGCCCGGTCTGCAGCGAGTCGTTCGCCCTCATCGGCGCGCCCTCGCGATCGCGAGCAGCGCCGATGACGGATCATCGGCCCAGGTGACCACATCGACTCCGGCGCCGTGCAGATCGGCGAACACGTTCTCCCGCTCGGCGAGCACGGTGCGAAGGCCGATGAGCTGTGCCCGGGTGAGACGCGTGCGATCGAGCGGCGGAAGCACGTCGACGGCGACGACTCGATGACCGCTCGCCCTCCACATCAGCGCCGTCTGTGCCGCCGCGCCCTCGAAGAACGTCGACAGTACGAAGATGACCGAGCCGTGCGGCACGGGAGGCGTGCGGCGGAAGGACGCATCCTCTCGTGCCTGACCGGTCGCGGCGATGGCCGCCACCACGCGCGCGAGGTGCCTCGATCCGCTGCCGCTGCGCAGCGACCGGCCCCCGTGCACGAGCACGTGCAGCGCGACGCGGTCGCCCGCGCCGATGGCCGAGTCGGCGATCGCGCGGGCGGCTTCCCGCGCGAGGTCGAGCGACGTCACGCCACTGCGTTCGAGATCGCCGCTCCCCCATGACGAGACGACCTCGCCGAGGTCTTCCGACGTGTCCATCGCGATCACGACGGAGGAGTCGCTCAGGGTGTTCGTCCGTCGAACCAGCAGATCCCCCGGCCTGCGTGCCATCCGCGCCGTGGCCCGCCAGTCCACGCGGCGGACCTCGTCCCCCGGAGCGAAGGCGTGGATGTCCCTGAAGTCACCACCCTGGCCCTGACGGCGCCCCTCGTGAGCACCGTGCGACCCGATCAGTCGTCGCGGCAACGGCAGCGCATCGATCGGTCGGCGGGGCGGTGCCACCTGGCGTCCGGCCGCGACGGGCCCCGCTGTCTTCGAGAGCGCCGCGCCCTCGAGAGAGAACCCTCTCGCCGCGGCTTGCACAGGAATCGCCGGCCCGGAATGCAGGACGGTGCTGCGGGCGGTGACGGATGATCCGCCCCCAGGCACGATCACTCGCCTGGTGCGGCGCTCCGACTGCACGATCACCATCTCGACGGCTTCCGCGTCGCTTTCGACGGCGATCGCGGTGAGCAGTTCTCCATCCTGTCCCGGCAGCGCATCGATCCTGACCTTCGCCTCGCCCCCGGCGGTGCCTCGTGCGATCGCGAACCCGCTCCAGAGGGCCAGAGGCAGGCCCATGGCCGCGACGTCCGGTCGGGCTGACAGAAGGCCGACGACGGCGAGGATCACCGCGCCGCCGATCGCCACCGACAGCACCGGCCCACGACGCCCCGCGTCGGGATCATCCGTCATCCGAGCGCCCCGACAGTCGGCGGCACCGCCACCTGACCGACGACCGATCGAACCACATCGGACGCCGACGCACCCTGAGCCCATGCCTGTGGAGTGAGGGTGAGTCGATGGGCCAGCACAGGCACAGCGATGCGCTTGATGTCGTCCGGGCGCACGTAGTCGCGACCGTCCAGCGCCGCCAGCGCTCGTCCGAGCAGCAGCAGACCGAGCGAACCTCGCGGCGAGGCCCCGACCTCGACGTTCGGCGCATTCCGCGTGGCGCGGGTGATCTCGACGCAGTAGCGGGTGATGTCCTGATCGACGTGGATGGCTTCGACCGCGTTCTGCAGGGCGACGAGCTGGTCGGCATCGATCACAGGGGCGACGTGGGTCGCCTCCTCTCGCCTGCTCACCCGGTTCTCCAGGATCCGAGCCTCGTTGTCCGCGTCCGGATAGCCCACGGACAGCCGCACCATGAATCTGTCGAGCTGCGCCTCGGGAAGCGCGTAGGTGCCCTCGTACTCGATCGGATTCGACGTCGCGATCACATGGAACGGCGCCGGCAGCGCGAAGCTGTTGCCCTCGACCGTCACCTGTCGCTCCGCCATCGCCTCGAGCATCGCCGACTGCGTCTTCGGGGTGGTTCTGTTGACCTCGTCGGCGAGCAGCAGACCGGTGAAGATCGGCCCGGGACGGAAGACGAAGTCGCCCGAGTCCGGTGCGTACACGTACGATCCGGTCACGTCGCCCGGGAGCATGTCGGGGGTGCACTGCAACCGACGGAACGACAGCCCCAGGGCCGCCGCGAGACTGCGAGCGGCGAGGGTCTTTCCCAGCCCTGGCACGTCCTCGAACAGCACGTGACCACCCGCGAGAATCGTCGCGAGCGCGATCTCGACGGGGTCGTCCATGCCCACCACGACCGTCCTCACCGCGGCGAGGATCCTGGCTCCGGTGTCGGCGATCTCTGCGGGGCTCGTCATGTCATCTCCTTGATCGACGGAACAGCGAGGGCCGCGCCTGGCCGGTGGCCGGGGCGTGCGACGCGAGCGACGGCTCGCCGGGTGAGGAAGGGTTCAGTCGATCGACGGCATCCAGGGCCCGTTCGATGTCGACGATCGTCGGGGCGGGACCCGTCAGCTGTTCCCAGAGCCCGGGTCCGATCACCGCGGTGAGTCGTGCCCTGTCCTCCCGGTTGTCCGGGTCGATTCCCTGGCGCACCAGCCTATGGCGGAGGATCGCGCTGACGCGTCGGGTGATCTGCTGTCCGGCGATACCGGTGTGCGTGTTCAGGGCCCACGCCATCCGAGAGATCTCGGTCGGCCGACGATGGCGTTCCGTGTCGATACGCGGGGCGTCGAAGCCGGGCTCGAGCGGCATCACGAGTTGTCCGAGCAGACCGACCGCGCAGATCAGCAGACTCCAGCCGATCACGAACGGCCAGGTGAAGCCGAAGCCGAGGAGGGCGAGAGCAGCGACGACCGCCGCACCGATCGCGAGAAGTGTTCTCCGTGTGCTCATCGCCACACCCCCTCGATGCGCCGCAGGGCCTGTCGCGCCGAGCCCCGATCATGTTCGTCGGCCACCCGCGTGCCGAAGCGGACGCTCTCATAGAGGCGCAGCAATGCCGCAGCGTCGTCGGCGGCGCCCGGCCGCAGAGTGATGATCCGCACCACGAACTCCCCCGGAGTCTCGCTCGCCGCACGCTTCACCCCCGCGTCCGCCGCGCTCTCTTCGAGACCGATCCACGCGGCGACGATGGCATCCGAGGCCGTGGCACGCTCATCGATCGTCGCCAGTGCGCCGGCGATCCCGCGTTGCAGCACCCCGACCGCGACGTCCGCTGTCTGGGTCGATGCGAGCTGATCGACCTCGGATGCGACGACGGCTGCGTCACGACGCCGGAGCGGGCGATCTCGCCATGCTCGAAGCAGGGCTCTGGCGGCGATCACGAGGAGCGCGACGATCCCGGCCGCGACCAGGAGCATCAGGATCACCGTGAGAGTCTGCGCGAGCACGGCGTTCGTGGGTTCGACCTCCACCGGCTCGGGGAGCCCGGTTCCACCCGGCGACGCGGTGGGCAGCGGCTCTGCGGTCCCCTCGGGAATCGGCTCGGTGGGGCGGAACGTCGGCTGACCCTGGATCGCCGACGCGATCATCGCCGCGCCGAACAGAACGACGACGACGGGAAGGACCATTCGATCGACACTCCGGCGCGCAGGACGCGTCTGGTGTTCGATCGGCATGCCCACACCCTATGACGCGGTCACTCCTGGGCTGAACGGCGCCCCGCGAATGCCGACAAACCATCGCGCAGTGTCGCGATCTGCTGCAGGTCCATTCCCACAGCGGTCATCACCTGGCGCGGAACATCGAGGGCTCGGCCACGCAGAGCCCGACCGGCGTCCGTGAGCGTGATGTCGAGACGGCGCTCGTCCTCGACGCTGCGCTGCCTCGCCACCAGACCGTCTGCCTCCAGCCGCTTCACCAGCGGCGACGCCGTCGCAGGCTCGAGCGCGAGGTCGGCCGCGAGATCGTTCAGTGGGCGCGGAGCACGTTCCCAGAGCGCCAGCATCACAAGATACTGCGGATGCGTGAGCCCGAGGGGCTCCAGAATCGGCCTGTAGATCGCCACGACGTTGCGTGCTGCGGTCACCAGAGCGAAGCAGAGCTGGTTGTCGAGCTTGAGCAGGTCATCCGATGCGGTCACGGATTCGAATATACATTGACCCTAATAGTTAGTACACTAAGCAACATGGCCAGTTCTGATGATCGCCCTTCGCTCCGCACTCGGATCCGCGAAGCCGGAGGCCTGTATGCCTGGTTCAACTCGAATCTGATCCGCTTCGCCGGCCCGGCTTCGGTCGGCCCCTACGAGAAGACTCCCCCGCCGAGCCCGTCCGAACGCGCCGAACGCGCCTGTCCGCTGTGCGGCTCCCCGATGAGCGAGCATGAGATCGACCGGTCGGGGCCCAAGACGCTCGTCCACTGCCCCTGAGGCTCGCTCTCAGCCGTCTCGCTTCGCGTCTTCACGCGCGATGTCGAGCCAGGCCGCGAGGTTATCGTCGTCGATGAGCGCGCTCGGCGATACGTCGAGCCAACCGGTGCCCATGGTCCGCGGACCCATGACCGCGGACGCGACCCCTGGCCGGGTGATCAGCGACGCGCCGTGCTCTTCGTCGACGCGTACGAGCAGCACCCCGCCGGTGCGCGCACCGACGAGGATGTGACCGTCGAGAAGGAACGCGCGCGTGCCGAACATCCGCTTCTCCTCGACGTTCCCGTCGAGGGTGAGAAGCGCTCTCACGCGATCGGCGAGCTCTTCTCCTGATGCGTCCATCCTGGTCGCTCCCGTGTCGTCAGGCGTGGCCGGCCTTCTCCATGGCACGCAGCTCCTTCTTCATGTCCTGCACCTCGTCACGCAGTCGTCCGGCGAGCTCGAACTTGAGCTCCGCGGCGGCGGCGAGCATCTGGTCGGAGAGGTCCTGGATCACGGCTTCGAGCTGCTGAGCGCCTTCGGCGGCGATCCCGGTGCGCCGGAGGTTGGGCGTCGGAGACTTGCCCTTGCCGGTCGCGCGACCGCGGCCGGACATCATCGCAGCGGTGTCGGCGCCTTCACGGGCGAGCACCTCGGTGATGTCGGCGATCCGCTTGCGCAGCGGCTGCGGGTCGATCCCGTGCTCCAGGTTGTAGGCGACCTGCTTCTCGCGACGTCGATCCGTCTCTTCGATCGCCTTGGCCATCGAGTCGGTGATCCTGTCGGCGTACATGTGCACTTCGCCCGAGACGTTGCGCGCCGCGCGGCCGATCGTCTGGATCAGCGACGTGCCCGATCGCAGGAAGCCCTCTTTGTCGGCGTCGAGGATCGCGACCAGCGACACCTCGGGCAGATCGAGTCCTTCACGCAGCAGGTTGATTCCCACCAGGACGTCGTAGACGCCCGCCCGCAACTCGCTGAGCAGTTCGACCCGTCGCAGCGTGTCGACGTCGGAGTGGAGGTAGCGCACGCGCACGCCGTGCTCGCCGAGGAAGTCTGTCAGCTCTTCCGACATCTTCTTGGTGAGCGTCGTCACGAGCACACGCTCGTCACGCCCGACACGCTGCCTGATCTCCTCGAGAAGGTCGTCGATCTGGCCCTTCGACGGCTTCACGATGATGTGCGGGTCGACCAGACCCGTCGGGCGGATGATCTGCTCCACCACGCCGTCGGCGATGCCCATTTCGTACTTGCCGGGAGTGGCCGAGAGATACACGGTCTGCCCGATCCTGTTCTTGAACTCGTCCCACCGCAGCGGCCTGTTGTCCATCGCGCTCGGCAGCCGGAAGCCATGGTCGACGAGCGTGCGCTTGCGGGATGCGTCTCCCTCGTACATCGCGCCGATCTGTGGCACCGTGACGTGCGACTCGTCGATCACGAGCATGAAGTCGTCGGGGAAGAAGTCGAGCAGCGTGTGCGGCGGCTCGCCGGGCTGACGCCCGTCCATGTGCCGGGAGTAGTTCTCGATTCCCGAGCAGAAGCCGAGCTGCTGCAGCATCTCCAGGTCGAAGGTCGTTCGCATCCGCAGCCGCTGGGCCTCGAGCAGCTTCCCCTGACGCTCGAACTCCTTGAGCCGCTCCTCGAGCTCGTGCTCGATGGTGCCGATCGAGCGCTGGATCACGTCGGTTCCCGCCACGTAGTGCGAGGCGGGGAAGATCGGCACGGAATCGAGCTTCTCGATGACCTCTCCGGTGAGCGGATGCAACGAATAGAGTGCTTCGATCTCGTCACCGAACAGCTCGATGCGGATCGCATGCTCCTCGTACACCGGGATGATCTCGATGGTGTCGCCTCGCACCCGGAAGTTGCCCCGAGAGAAGTCGACGTCGTTGCGGTTGTACTGCATCGAGATGAACTGCCTGATCAGCGCGTCGCGGTCGTACCGCTCCCCCACCTGGAGGGCGACCATGGCGCGGAGGTACTCTTCTGGCGCACCGAGGCCGTAGATGCAGGAGACGGTGGAGACGACGATCACGTCGCGGCGGCTGAGCAGCGAGTTCGTGGTCGAGTGACGCAGACGCTCGACCTCGGAGTTGATCGAGGAGTCCTTCTCGATGAAGGTGTCGGTCTGAGGCACGTACGCCTCTGGCTGGTAGTAGTCGTAGTAGGAGACGAAGTACTCGACGGCGTTGTTCGGCATCAGCTCGCGGAACTCGTTGGCCAGCTGCGCAGCGAGCGTCTTGTTGTGCGCGAGGACGAGCGTCGGACGCTGCACCTGCTCGACCAGCCAGGCGGTCGTCGCCGACTTTCCGGTACCGGTGGCGCCGAGCAGCACGATGTCGGTCTCGCCGGCGTTGATACGCGATGCGAGTTCGGCGATCGCCTTCGGCTGGTCGCCGGCAGGCGCATATTCGCTGATGACCTCGAAGGGACGAACACTGCGCGTGGGTTGCATACCTCCAGCGTATGCCGGGCCACCGACATCGGGGCCACGAGCGGCCTCCGCCTAGAGTGGGGGCGTGATCGAGTTCCTCATCGGCACCAGTCTCGCCGCGTCTGCGGGCCTCAATGCCTGGATGCCGCTGTTCCTGCTGGGCCTCGCCGATCGGCTGCTTCCCTCCGTGGTGCTGCCGGCCTCGTGGTCGTGGCTGTCGAGCGATCTCGCGCTCTGGATCCTCGGCGGGCTGCTGCTGCTGGAGGTCGTGGCCGACAAGATCCCTGCGCTCGACTCCCTGAACGACGTGATCCAGAGCATTCTGCGTCCGGCATCCGGTGGCATCGCCTTCGGCGCCGGCTCGGGCGCTCAGACGATCGCGGTCGACGACCCTGCCGCGTTCTTCACCGACAACGCCTGGGTGCCGGTGGTCTCCGGCATCGCGATCGCCCTGGTCGTGCACATCGCGAAGGCCACGGCGCGTGTCGCCGCCAACACCGTGACCGGCGGCCTTGCGGCTCCTGTCCTGAGCACGGCTGAGGACGGGGCATCGTTCATGCTCGCGATCACGGCGATCGTCATCCCCGTCGTGGCCGCCCTGCTGCTGGTGGGCCTCGTCATCGTCGTCGTCGTGGGCGCGCGCCGCCTGGCGCGCAGGCGTCGAGAGGGCGGTGCCGGTCAGTCAGCCGGCCGCGTCCACACGTAGGGCGTGGTGGTCGAGACCTTGACGAGTCCCGCACGCTCGAGGATCGGCCGCGAGAACTCGGTGCAATCCGACTGCAGGTACCGCTTGCCGAGCGCGAGGGCGGATCGCGCGCGCTCCGCCGTCAGCGCTCTGTAGATCCCTCGACCCCGCCATTCGGGCAGCGTCGCTCCGCCCCACAGACCGGCGAAGCGGGTGCCGGCCACGGGCTCCAGGCGTCCAGCGCTGATCACCGCTCCATCAGCCACAGCCGTCCAGAGCTCCACGGTGTCATCTTCCCGGATGCGCTGCAGCGTCGTCTCGACGCGCACGCGCCACTGCGGATCGCCGAAGACCCTCCCCTGCATCTCCTCCATCGCGAACACCTCGGCCTCGGTGCGCGCCCGCCGGAGCTCCACCTCAGAGGGAAGGTCGACGGGCTGGGCGAGCGCCGCCGCCTCGCCGATCATCACCGACTCCTCGTCCTCAGGCACGAACCCACGGCTCTCCAGAGCCCGGCCGAGCCCAGGCGCACGATCATGCCCTCGCGTCTTCCACTCGATCGAATCGATGCCGCTGAGGGTCGTGAAGTGCGCGAGCGCGACGTCGATGAGCTCTTCGATTCCGCCGGAGTCGTGGCCATCGAGGTCCGAGTACGACACGAACCCGCGCCCGCCGGGGAAGACGGCGAGTCGCAGCGGTCCGTGCATCGCCACACTGAGCGCGTGCGTCACCTCGGCGTCCGTGCGCAGCTCACGATCGTAGGCGGCGAGATAGGTCAGGCGCATGAGGCGATCCTCCCGGTCGACAGTGGCAGTGAGCGACGGCGATGAGGTGCCGCTTCGTGATCATACGCGGCCGGTCGACGCCTGCCGCAGGGCGCGTGCCGCCAGCGCCGCGGACACCGCGCACATCGCCACGATCACCGCCACGAACCACGCCCAGTCAGCCCTGCCGAACACGATCCCCAGCGCCCAGCCGAAGAGGCTCGACCCCGCGTAGTAGCCGAAATAGTAGAGCGACGATGCCTGCGCCCTGCTGTCAGAGGCGGCTGCGGCGGGAGCCCACCCCGAGGCGACGGCATGCGCGCCGAAGAAGCCGGCGGTGAAGAGCAGCAGCCCGACGATCACCGCGAAGAGCACCTGGCTCAACATGGCGAGGGCGCCGACGGCCATCACGGCGATCGAGGCGAGCAGCACCGGATACCGGCCGAAGCGGGATGCGAGCGCACCTGCTGTCGGCGACGAGACGGTGCCTGCGAGATAGGCCAGGAACAGCAGCGTGACCACCCACCCCGGAAGGGCGAACGGCGCGTCGATCAGGTGGAACCCGAGGTAGTTGTACACCGCGACGAAGGCGCCCATGAGAAGAAAGCCCTGCATGTAGAGCGCGAGCTGCGTCGCGGAGCGCAGCGGCATCGCCAGGCGCGCAAGCATCCGCGGCGACGCGTCGTGTCGAAATCGACCGGGCACGAACCCCTGAGCCTTCGGAGTGAGCCAGAGGAACAGGACCGCTGCCACCGCGCACACACCGGCGACGGTCCAGATGCCCGCGCGCCATCCCCATGGCTCGCCAGCCAATCCCGACAGGACACGACCGAGCAGGCCGCCCACGGTCGTCCCGGCTATGTAGCTCCCCGCTGCAGCCGCGGCATCGCGTGCGCTCACCTCCTCGCTGAGATAGGCGAGCGCCACCGCGGGCACGGCGCCCAGCGCCACGCCCTCGAGCAGCCGCAGTGCCAGCAGCATCTCCATGCCAATGCTGAAGGGCGCGAGAAACCCCAGCGCCGTCGCTGTGAGGATGCCGATCCCCATGGCGGGAACCCGCCCGATGCGGTCTGCGACCATCGACCACGGAACGACGGCCGCCGCCAGACCGAGCGTCGCAGCCGACACCGCGAGCGCCGCGGTGGCAGGCGTGATCCCCAGGTTCGAAGAGAGTTGCGGCAGCACGGCCTGCGGCGAGTACAGCTGCGCGAACGTCGCTATGCCGGCGAAGAACAGCCCGACGATGAGACGCCGATAGGCGGGAGACCCGGGTGTGTGACCGGTGAAGGTCACGACGAGCGGATCCGCTCCCACAGGGCGTCGGTCTGTCGGATCGTCTCCTCCAGTGAACCTGAGGTTTCGATGACCTCGTCGGCGATCGCGAGCCGACGCTCGTCGGACACCTGCGCGTCGATCCGTTCCTGGGCCGCCTGCTCCGCCATGCCGCGCAGCTCGACGAGCCGCCGCCTGCGCTCGTCCGCCGGCGCATGGGCCACGACGATCAGATCCCACGGGTCATCGACCCGCGCCTCGACCAGGAGCGGGACGTCGTACACGACGACGGTCTCGGGACCGGCGGAGGCGGCCTCCTCGAATCGACGCTGCGACTCGGCACGCACCGCGGGGTGGACGATCGCGTTCAGCCGCGCCAGCTGCTCGGGATCGCCGAACACCTTGGCGCCCAGGGCAGCCCGGTCGAGTGCGCCGTCCGCGTCGATGACATCGGCGCCGAAGACGTCCTCGATCCGTGCCAGCACCGCAGAGCCTGGCGCCTGCACGTCGCGCACGATCTGATCGGCGTCGACGACGACTGCTCCGAGTTCTGCGAGTCGTCGCGCGATGGTCGACTTGCCCGAGGCGATGCCGCCGGTGAGAGCGATGAGAGGCATCTCGCCAGTCTAGGCTCGACCGCGAGCTCGGGTCATCGCGCCAGCAGCTGCCGACGCGAGCTGATGACCCCGGTGTCGAATCCGGCGAGGTGGAGCCCTCCATGGAACCGGGCATGCTCGATCTTGATGCACCGATTCATCACCACCGAGAGCCCCGCCCCCTCGGCGATCGCGGCGGCATCCTCGTTCCATGAACCCAGCTGCAGCCAGAGCGTGTGCGCGCCGGCCTCGATCGCCTCCTGGGCCACCCCCGGCAGGTCGTCGTGCCGGCGGAACACGTCGACGATGTCGGGCACCACAGGCAGGTCTGCAAGTGAGGCGTAGACCGGCTGTCCGAGGATCTCCGCCTCCCGCGGGTTGACGAGGTACACGTCATACGCGGTGCTGGAGAGCAGATAGGTCGCCACGAAGTACGACGCCCGCGCAGGGTTGTTCGACGCACCGACGATGGCGACGGATCTCGCGCGCCGGAGGATGCTGAAGCGGTCCTGCTGGCCGGGTCCGGTCCAGGTGCGGTCGGGCTGCGCCGTCGAGGACCCGGGGAGCGCGCAGGATGCGATGTCCTGCGCAGTCGGAAGTGCGCAGGCCTCGGCGCCCGTGGTCTCGATTCCGCTCATCGGGTCGCTCCTGTCGCTGTCGTGAGGGCCTGATCGAGATCCCAGATGATGTCTTCGGCGTCCTCGAGACCCACCGAGATGCGGATGAGGTCAGGGCGCACGCCCGCGGCGACGAGCTGCTGTTCCGTGAGCTGACGATGGGTGGTGGATGCCGGGTGGATCACGAGCGTGCGCGCATCGCCGATGTTCGCGAGATGGGACGCGAGCTGGAGGTTCTCGATCAGGGTCTCCCCCGCGGCACGGCCGTCATCGGCCCTCACTCCGAAGGCGAACACCGACCCAGGGCCGAGCGGCAGGTACTTCGCAGCGCGCTCATGGTGCGGGTGATGAGCCAGGCCCGCCCAGGTCACGTACTCGACCCGGGGGTCCGAGTCGAGCCACTCGGCGACGACCCGCGCGTTCGCGAGGTGCGCGTCGATGCGCTGCGGCAGCGTCTCGACTCCCTGCAGGAGGTTGAACGCCGACTGCGGGCTGAGCGCCGGACCGATGTCACGAAGCTGCTCGGTGCGGAGCTTGGTGAGGAACCCGTACTCGCCGAAGTTGTCCCACCATTTGATGCCGCCGTAGGACTCGACGGGCTCTGTCATCTGCGGGAACCGTCCGTTGCCCCAGTCGAAGGTGCCCTTCTCGATCACGACGCCGCCGAGTGTGGTGCCGTGGCCACCGAGGAACTTCGTCACCGAGTGGATGACGATGTCGGCGCCGTGCTCGAGCGGCCGTGCGAGGTACGGAGTGGCGAGGGTCGCGTCGACGACGAGCGGCACACCGGCGGCATGCGCGACCTCCGCGAGGCCTTCGATGTCGGCGATCTCACCCGACGGGTTGCCGATCATCTCCACGTAGACGACCTTGGTCTCGGGGCGGATCGCGGCGGCGTAGTCGGCGGGGTCGGTGGATGCGACGAAGGTCGTCTGCACGCCGAACCGGCGCAGCGTCACGTCGAGCTGCGTCACCGTGCCTCCGTACAGCTGGGCGGAGGCCACCACGTGGTCACCGGCTCCGACGAGCGCGGCGAACGTGATGAACTCCGCGCTCATGCCGGATGCCGTCGCGACCGCGCCGATCCCGCCCTCGAGCGATGCCAGCCGTTCTTCGAGCGCAGCGACGGTGGGGTTGCCGATGCGCGAGTAGATGTTGCCGTACTTCTGCAGCGCGAAGAGGTTGCCGGCATCCGTCGCATCCTCGAAGACGAAGGAGGTCGTCTGGTAGATCGGCACGGCGCGGGCACCCGTCGCAGCATCGGGAGTGCCGCCGGCGTGGAGAGCCCTCGTGCGAAAGCCGAAGCGGTGTTCTTCCGTCATCATGTCCTCAGTTCAGCGGTCTCGAGCACGGCGGCGATGTCGTCGACGGCCCACGGGTTCTGGAGAGATGTCGTGTCCCCGAGCGGGGCGGGTGCTCGTCCGGCGCGGCGATCCTGCTCGGCTTCCCACAGCTGTGCGAGCAGCCGTCGCATGATCTTGCCGGAGCGTGTCTTGGGGAGGTCGGGGACCACGACGATGTGCTTCGGCTTGGCGACGGGGCCGATCGCCGTGGCGACCTGGCCGCGCAGCTGCGAGGTCGAGACCTCCGCGCGTCCTGATGCGGTGACGAACGCGACCACGGCCTGCCCGGTGACGGGATCGGAGACGCCTGCGGTACCGGCCTCCCCCACCGTGTCGTGGGCCACGAGCGCGGATTCGATCTCGATCGTCGAGAGCCTGTGGCCGGACACGTTCACGACGTCGTCGAGGCGGCCGAGGATCCAGATGTAGCCGTCGGCATCGCGCGTCGCCCCGTCACCGGCGACATAGTATCCGCCGTGCTCGCCGTGTCCGGCATACGCCGACCAGTACGCATCGCGGTAACGCTGCGGGTTGCCCCACACGGTCCGCGCCATTCCCGGCCACGGGCGCCGCACCACGAGCGTTCCGGATCTTCCGGGCGCGACCTCATCGCCGTTCGCGTCGACGACGGTCGCGTCGATCCCGGGCAGCGGCACGGATGCAGAGCCGGGCTTGAGCGTCGTCACTCCCGGAAGAGGCGCGATCATCGCTGCTCCGGTCTCGGACTGCCACCAGGTGTCGACCACCGGGAGCTCGTCGCGCCCGAAGTTGCGGCGGAACCAGATCCAGGCTTCGGGGTTGATCGCTTCCCCGACCGTTCCGAGCAGACGCAGCGTCGAGAGGTCGTGCCCCTGCGGCAGCTCTGCGCCGAACCACGTCATGAAGGTGCGGATGAGCGTGGGGGCGGTGTAGTAGACGGTCACGCCGTAGCGCTCGATGATCTCGAGATGGCGTTCGCGGTTCGGCGCGTCCGGCGTCCCCTCGTAGATGACCTGCGTCAGCCCGTTCGAGAGCGGGCCGTAGATCTCGTACGTGTGGGCCGTCACCCACGCGAGATCCGCCGTGCACCAGTGCACGTCGTCGGGTTTCGCGTCGAAGTGCGCCCAGTGCGCCCAACTCGCGTGAGTGAGGTACCCGCCCGAGGTGTGGACGAGCCCCTTCGGCTTCCCTGTGGTGCCTGACGTGTAGATGATGAAGAGCGGATGCTCGGCATCGAATGCGTCGGGCTCATGCCGGGAGGAGGCGGTGTCGACGACGTCGTGCCACCACACGTCGCGCCCTTCCGTCCACGGGACGTCCTGTCCGGTACGCCGGAGCACGAGGACGTGCTCGAGGTCGGGAAGATCCGCGGCAGCGGTGTCGGCCGTCGACTTGACCTCGGTGGCGGTGCCCCGGCGGAACTGGCCGTCGCTCGTCACGAGCAGCTTTGCGCCTGTGTCCGCGAGCCGGAACTGCACCGCCTCGGCGGAGAACCCGCCGAACACCAGTGAGTGCACGGCTCCGACGCGCGCGCAGGCGAGGGTGATCACGACCGTCTCGATCAGCACCGGGAGGTAGATGACGACGCGGTCGCCCGGTCGGATGCCGAGTGCGATGAGCGCGTTGGCCGCACGCGAGACCCTGTCCTGGAGGTCGGAGTACGTCACGGCGATGCGGTCGCCCGGCTCGCCCTCGAAGTGCAGCGCGACCTTGTCGCCGCGCCCGGCCTCGACGTGGCGGTCGACGCAGTTGTACGCGACGTTGAGCTGTCCGCCGACGAACCATCGTGCGGCGGGAACCGCGTCCCCCACGGGCGGATCCCATTCGTGAGCCGTGTGCCAGGGCTCGGCCCAGTCGAGCCGCTCGGCCGCCTGCTCCCAGAACAGTGTCGGGTCGGACGCCGCCCGCCCGTACGCCTCGGCAGTCACGTTCGCCGTCGCAGCGAACCCGGCACGCGCCGAGTAGGTGCGGGTCTCATGCAGACGAGCTTCCGTCACGGTCACACCCACCGTCTGAGCAGATACTTCTCGACCAGCACGAGAAGAGCGTTCGTGATCGTGCCGAGAAGCGCGAGCAGGACGATCGACAGGATGATCCTGTCGACGCGTCCGCTGTTCTGCGAGTCCGTGAGCAGGAACCCGAGCCCCATCGACGAGGCGATGAGCTCCGCGGCGACGAGGAACAGCCAGGCCTGCGCGAGAGCGAGTCGGAGACCTGCGACGACCGACGGCACGACAGCGGGCAGCTGCACGGTGCGGAACAGCGACCATCCGCGGAGGCTGAACGAGCGCCCGGCCTCGACCAGGAGTGGATCGACATGGCGGAGCGCCGACGCGACCGTGGTGTAGACGGGGAAGAAGGCGCCGATCGCGATCAGCGTCACCTTCGACTCCTCACCGATCTGCATCCAGAGGATGAGCAGCGGCACCCAGGCCAGGGACGGGACCGCACGGACTGCCGAGAGCGTCGGGCTGAGCAGCACGTCGCCTATCCTCGAGAGCCCGACGATCCCCGCGATCGCGAGTCCGATCACTGATCCGATCGCGAAGCCGAGCAGCACGCGCTGCACCGAGATCGCGATGTGCGTCCAGAGCAGCCCCCGCTCGGCCAGCTCGACACCGGCAGCGAAGACGGATTCCGGAGACGGCAGCAGGTAGGGCGCGACGACTCCGGTGGTCGTCACGACCTGCCACGCGATGAGGATGAGGACAGGCAGCAGGAACCCGCCGGCGATCCGCACCGCCGGACGGTCCCACGCATGCCGCGCGCCCACCTCGGGCCGCCGACGGACACCTCGAGCGGCGTCGAGCGCCTCACGCGCGTCGGCGGGGACCACCACCGTCTGGTCGGTCACTCGCCTCCGACCGCCTTCTCTGCGAAGGTCGCGTTCACGATCGAGTCCAGCGCCTTGTCGACCGAGTCCTCGCCGCCCTGGACATCACCGGAGTCGACGAGCACGGGAGCGATCTTCTCGAGCACCGCGACCTGGTCGTCTCCTGGGATGCCGCTCACATCGAGGTTCGAGCGCTCGGTGATGACGGTCTTCGCGACCTCGATGTCGATGCCCGCGACCTCGGCCAGCAGCGCGGCCGTCTCGTCGGGGTTCTCGAGCGCCCACTCGCGCGCCTGCTCGTACGCGTCGACGACGGCCTGGGCGAGGTCGGCGTGGTTCTCGATGAAGTCCTCGGTGGCGTTCAGGAATCCGTAGGTGTTGAAGTCGACGTTGCGATAGATGAGCTGGTCGCCGGACTCCACCTCGGCCGCGGCCATGATCGGGTCGAGTCCGGCCCAGGCGTCGACCGACCCACCGTCGAGCGCTGCACGTCCGTCGGCGTGCTGGAGGTTCTGCACCTCGACGTCGTCGACCGAGAGCCCTGCTTCCTCGAGGGACTGCAGCAGGAAGAAGTAGGGGTCCGTGCCCTTCGTCGCAGCGACCGACTTGCCCGCGAGATCCTCGACCGAGGTGATGTCGCTGTCGGGTCCGACGACGATCGCCGACCACTCCGGCTGCGAGAAGATGTCGATGACCTGAATGGGCGATCCGTTCGCACGGGCGAGGAGCGCGGCGGAACCCGCGGTCGATCCCACATCGATCGAGCCGGAGCGCAGCAGCTCATTGGCCTTGTTGGAGCCGGCGGACTGCACCCACTCGACGTCGACGTCGTCACCCAGGATCTCCTCGAGGATGCCCTGGTCGCGGATCACGAGGCTCAGGGGGTTGTAGGTGGCGAAGTCGATCGACAGGGTGTCGGAAGACCACTCGCCGGCCGCGGCGGCGTCATCCTTCGACGCGTCGGAGGCCGTGGCGTTCTCACCGGCGACGCACCCGGTGGCGACGAGCATCATCGTCCCGGCGACAGCGATCGCAGGGATGATTCGGCGGGTGATGGTGCTCATCGGGTCTCCTCGGTGGCGGTGCGGTGGTGGGTGTCAACGCCGAGCCCTTCGAGGAGCTCGGCGCGGAGGTCCGCGAGACCGCGATCTGCGCGGTCGCGGGGGCGGATGCCCGGCACGGTGATCGTGCGCACGATCGAGCGCGCATCGGTGCCGGCGTCGGCGTCGAGTGTGCGCAGCAGCAGCACGCGGTCAGCCAAGTAGAGGGCCTCTTCGACATCGTGCGTGACGAGGAGGACGGTGGTGGGTTCTGCCGCGTGGATCTTCAGCAGCAGATCGTGCATCCGCAGGCGGGTGAGGGCGTCGAGCGCGCCGAACGGCTCATCCAGCAGCAGCACTCCGGGGTTCCGAGCGAGGGCGCGTGCGAGAGAGGCACGCTGCGCCATACCGCCTGACACTTCGCGCGGGCGCTGATCAGCTGCCTGTTCGAGGCCGACCAGTTCGAGCAGCTCGCGCACGCGTTCGCGGCCGTCTCGGCGTGCCGTGCCCCGCGGAAGGCCGAGCTCGACGTTCTGCGAGATCGTCCGCCAGGGCAGAAGCCGTGGCTCCTGGAAAGCGACAGCGGTGCGCTCATCGACGTCCGCGACACCCGAGTCATCGAGCAGGATGCTGCCGCTGGAGGGCGCGTCCAGTCCGCCGATGAGGCGCAGGAGAGTCGACTTGCCGCATCCCGAGGGTCCGACGACGGCGATGATCTCACCGGCCGCCACCTCGATGTCCACTCCGCGGAGAACATCGCGGCGTCCTCGCCCGAGCGGAAAGCTCCGCCCGACCTCTCGCAACCGCACGGGCTGCGCCGTGCGGTCGTCGACAGACGCGTCGACGCGCGGGTGTGCGAGCAGGGATGTCATATCCCCATGCTGGCGGGGCCCGCGCAATGTTACGAATGCCGCCGTAATGTTCGGTCACGTAGCCGCCACAGGCGACGGCGACGCAGAACGGGCCGCCATCCCGAAGGATGACGGCCCGTTCAGAGCGTGATGCTTATGCGTTGCCGCCCGAGAGCTTCTCGCGCAGAGCGGCGAGAGCCTCGTCGTCAGCGAGCGTGCCCGCGCCTGCGACCTCGCTCGAGAAGACCTGGCCACCGAAGTCGTCGCCAGCGGCCGCCTCGGCCTCGGCTGCCTTGGCAACCTGAGCCTTGTGGGCCTCCCAGCGAGCCTGGGCTGCAGCGTACTCCTGCTCCCATGCCTCGCGCTGGGTGTCGAAGCCTTCCTTCCACGCACCGGTCTCGGGGTCGAAGCCCTCCGGGTACTTGTACTCGCCGGCCTCGTCGTACTCGGCGAGCATGCCGTAGAGCGCCGGGTCGAACTCGGTGCCGTTGACGTCGACTGCCTCGTTCGCCTGCTTCAGCGAGAGCGAGATGCGGCGACGCTCGAGGTCGATGTCGATGACCTTGACGAAGACCTCTTCGCCGACCGACACGACCTGCTCGGCCAGCTCGACGTGCTTGCTGGAGAGCTCGGAGATGT
>NZ_JXQX01000035.1:0-11416 GCF_000834175.1 Microbacterium sp. MEJ108Y
CCTGCCCTGCCCCGTCCAACCCAACCCAACCCAACCCAACCCAACCCAACCCAGCCCAACCCAGCCCAGCACCGAACACCGAACAGATGCTCCCTACATCCCCGCCCGATCGAACGCGATCGTCGGCACATCCACCACGTGGGATCCGCCGTCCGCCACGATCACGGCACCCGTGACGTACGACGACTCCCCCGACCCGAGGAACCGCACGACCGACGCGATCTCGGCGGGGCGAGCCGGTCGCTGCAGCGGCACGTCCGCCGTCACGGTCGCATATGCCTCCTCGCGCGACCCGAGGCCCGCCTGCGTGGCGAACTCGTCCATCTCGTCGTCCGCCATCGGCGTCTGCACCCACCCGGGGCACACCGCGTTCACGCGCACACCCCGTCGTCCGTAGTCGCGGGCGAGGGTCCGCGTCAGACCGATCAGAGCATGCTTGCCCACCGTGTATCCGGCCACAGACGGCCCGGCGAAGAGACCGGCGAGCGACGACACGATCACGATCTGCCCCTTCGCCTCGATCAGCGACGGCAATGCCTCCCGCGCCATGACGAACGCCGTGGTGAGGTTGGCGCGGATCGCCGCGTCCCAGCTGTCGTCGTCGGTGTCGGCGACGGGTGAGAACCCGTGTCCGCCGGCGTTCGCGACCAGCACGTCGAGCCGCCCGAAGGTCGCGAGCACCTCAGCCACCGCAGCCTGCGCGGATGCCGTGTCGGCGGCGTCCGCGACGATCGGATGAGCGCCCACCGCATCCGCCACGGCGCGCAGCGGCTCAGGCCGCCGCCCGACCACGACGACGTGAGCGCCCTCTGCGGCATACCGTTCGGCGACCGCCGCGCCGATGCCGGTTCCGCCGCCGGTGATGACGACGACGTGCCCCGAGACCGTCGATCCGACTGCAATGCCCATGTCTGCTCCTGTTCCTGATGCGCTCCCGCGCAGTTAACGCGCTCCCGCGCAGTTCACGCGCTCACGCGCAGTCCACGCGCTCACGCACCATCCGCTGCCCCCGAGGTCATCAGGCGGGGAATCCTGATCGGGCCGAGTACCCGAAGTCGCTGACGATCGTCGTGCCGTTGATCGCTCTGCTGCGTGGCGAGACGAGATACAGCACGTGAGAGGCGACATCTTCCGGCGACTGCACCGCGAACGATGGATCGACGAACGCATCGGCGCCGAGGTCGCCCCGACTCATCGGCGTGTCGACGATCGACGGCGCCACCGTGTTCACTCGGATGCCGTCCAGGGCGAGGTCGACCGACAGCGACCGGCCCAATTGCACGAGCGCCGCTTTGGAAGCGCAGTACGGCGCCATGCCCGGCGATGACACGAACGCGGAGTCGCTCGCGAGCAGCACGACGGATGCGGCGGCCGAAGCACGCAGCGCGGGAAGCGTCTGCGCCAGCACGAGGAACGCGCCCGTGACGTTGACGGCGAACACCGTGTTCCACTCGAGCAGCGAGATCTCATCGATGGGCGACCCGACCGGGCCCGAGATCCCAGCGCAGCAGACGACAGCATCCAACCCACCGAGCTCTTCGACGGAGGTCGAGACCGCATCCGCCACCTGTGCCTGGTCGGTGACATCAGCCACACGCACCACGGCGTCACCGCATCCGCGTGCAGTCTCAGCGAGCGCAGCACCATCGCGATCGAGCAGGGCCACACGCACCCCTTCCGCGGCGAGCGCGAGCGCCGTCGCACGCCCGATGCCGCTCGCTGCTCCCGTGATCAGCGCGGTCGTGCCGCTCAGCTGCAGGTCCATGATCTCCCCGAGACTCCGCGGCAGCGCCGGGCGGCGCTCCTCAAGGACGGCGGTGTCATCACGGTCATCCTGCTCTGCCGTGCGCAAGCCGGGAACACGGCATGGACGGCTGTGCGCGCTGGCACCATCGTCCTTCGCTCAGGGTCAACCGCCGGACTCGCGGCGCGAGCAGACTCGCTCTATCGAGGATCCCCCTCATCCTCGATGCCGTTCGACACGGCCGTCACCCAGCAAAGGAGCCGACGTGGCAGACCCGATATCTGCGTCCACGACGCAGCAGGACCACACCTCTCTTCGACCCGGCGCGCTCGGCGTCGCCGGGATCGTCTTCCTCGTGCTCGCCGCCGTCGCACCGCTGACCGGCATCGTGGTCGTCGCCTCCCTGGCGATCGCCCTCGGAAACGGTGGCGGCACACCGATGGCCTTCTTCCTGGTCGCCGCGATCCTGCTGCTGTTCGCCGTGGGATACGCGCAGATGTCGAAGCAGCTCGTGAACGCCGGCGGCTTCTATGCCTTCGTCGTGAAGGGCCTCGGTCGCACGGGCGGTCTCGTCGCGGGCCTCATCGCCACGCTCGGCTACAACTTCTTCGTGGTCGGAACGATCGGCACCAGCGGCTTCTTCATGCAGAACATCATCCGTGACCTCACGGGCCTCGACGTGCACTGGCTGATCTGGGGTCTGCTGTCGATCGTCGTCTGCTTCGTGCTGGCGAGGGTCGGCGTCGACTTCAGCTCCAAGATCCTCGGGGTGTGCCTCGTGCTCGAGGTGCTGATGCTCGTGGTCTTCGACGTCTCGGTGCTCGTGCAGACGGGATACGACGTGGCCGCCTTCAGCCCCGAAGCCGTGTTCTCGGGCTCCCTGCCGATCGGCCTGCTCCTGGCCGCGACGGGCTTCCTCGGTTTCGAGGCGACCGCCCTGTTCAGCGAGGAGGCGAAGCAGCCGCTGCGCACCATCCCGCGCGCGACCTACACCTCGATCATCGCGATCGGCGTGATCCTGGGCGTCACCACGTGGGCCGTCGTGAGCGCGACCGGCGTCGCGCAGGCACAGGCCACGGCTCTCGCGCACCTGCCGACGGGCGACCTCATCTTCACCCTCTCGCAGCAGTACCTCGGCGGTCCGCTGACCACGGTGATGATGATCCTGCTGCTCGTCAGCCTGTTCGCGGCGATGCTCGCGTTCCACAACTCCGCCACGCGCTACCTCTACTCCCTCGGGCGCGCGCGGATCCTTCCGCATGCACTGGCCCGCACGCGACGCAACGGCGCCCCGCAGCTCGCGGGGATCGTGCAGGCCTCATTCGCCGCGATCGTGGCGATCATCTTCGCGATCGCCGGAGCGGACCCGATCCTCACCCTGGTGCCGGCGATGCTCGGCTTCGGCACCCTGAGTGTGTTGATCCTGCAGGGACTCGCAGCGATCTCGATCGTCGTGTACTTCCGTCGTTCCCGTGACCCGAGGTGGTGGAGCACGTTCATCGCTCCGGGCATCGGATTCCTCGGCATAGCCGCGATCTCGGTGCTCGCGATCGTGAACTTCAACATCGTCGCCGGATCCGAAGAGCTCGCCATCCGCCTCATGCCGCTGCTGCTCGTGGTGGCTCTCATCGGCGGCATCGTCTACGGCGCCTATCTGAAGCGCTCGAGGCCCGCCGTGTACGAGGGCCTTGCATCCGACCTCGAACGATTCAGCGACCGCTGACGCTCACCCGACCCGCACCCCATCTCGAGGAGAGACATGACGACTCTGAACCCCGCCGACACGTCCACCTGGCTTCCGCTCGAGGGCCTCGCCCCCGGGTTCGACGCCAACAAGGCCCCGCATACGACCGCGCTGAGCGGTCGGGAGATCACGGTCGTGGATGCGCGCGGAACCCGCATCTCGCACCGATTCGACGACGCCACGGTCACGTGGGACTACCGCCCCGGTGCCGAGGATTCGACAGCGCCGGCATCCGACACCGACGACTACGAGGCCTTCGAGGTCGATGACGACCTGTACTTCGTGCAGTTCCACCACAGGTACCTGCCGAACGAGGCCGTGTCGCTCGTCGTCGACCTCCGCCACGGGCGCGCCCTCGCCGTCATCTCGGTGATCCTGCCTGCGCCGGAACAGGGGCGCACCCGCGTGCAGCACGTGTTCGCGCCGAGCATCATCGAAGGCGCGACCGTGACGGGCGCCGAGCCCGCCCCGGCGACGACTCTCATCGGGCGGCGGGTCGAGTGGGTCTACAGCGAGGAGCACGCATACGAGCACGTCTACCTCTCGGAGCGCTGGTACTCGTGGCAGTGCCTCGCCGGCCCCGAACGAGGCCTCGCCGACACCGACGAGAACAGCGTCTGGGAGGTGCGCCCCGGCATCTACATCTTCGCGTGGCGCGAGAAGGTCATCCCGTGCGCGTCCGTCACGATCGCCGACCACCGCGATGTGAACGCGATCCGCTCGCACGGCGTGCTGTTCGGACTCGACGAGTCGGGCGAGGTGCCGACGCACTTCACGTTCGGCGCGCACGGCAGGCTGCTCTCTACGACGCATCACGCAGAGGGTCTCGAACCCGCCCTGTTCGGAGCCGTCTGAGATGGTGTCGGCCGAACTGATCGTCACGGGCTCCGTGATCCGCACGGCGGATCGCCGGAAGCCGGTCGTCGAGGCGTTCGCCGTGCGCGACGGCCGGATCCTCGGCGTCGGGACCAGGGCCGAGATGCAGGCGCACCGCGGGCCGGACACGCGGATGCTGGACGTCGGCGACGCCGCGGTCTACCCCGGTTTCGTCGATGTGCACAACCATCACGCCATGGCCGGCCGCACCGAGCTGTTCGAGCTCTCGCTGCCGCCGTCGCTCGCTCTCGACGACGTCCTCGACCTCGTGCGCGACAAGGCGCAGACGCTGCCGCCTGACGCGTGGATCGTGGGCGGCCCGGTGTCGACCACGCTGCTGCCGACCCTCGCCAACACTGCGACCAGGCAACGTCTCGATGAGGCGGCCGGAGGGCGACCGGTGGTGCTGGTCGAGGACTCGAGGCACAACAGGTGGGCGAGCACCCGGGCACTCCAGCTCGCCGGAATCACCGCCGACGGCATCCCCTCCGGCGGCGTCACCCTGCTCGATCCCGAGGACGGAACACCGACCGGGGTGCTGCTCGAGGCAGCGGGCATCCCGGTGCAGGCGGCCTACGACCGCAGTGGCGGGCTGACGACCGAGCAGCACATCGCGGCGTCGCGCCGCGGCGTCGAGATCCTCAACTCCTTCGGCATCACGACGTTCCAGGATGCCGGGGTGTCGACAGACATCCTCGCCGCGCTCGCGGCACTCGACCGGTCTCAGGAGCTCAGCGCCTGGGTCGTCTCGTCGCTGCTGATCAACGACGAGATCTTCGGGTTCGATCCGATCGGCGAGGCGCTCATCGACCTCGGCGAGCAGTACCGGACCCCGCACCATCGGCCGGACTTCGTGAAGATCTTCCTCGACGGGGTGCCTCCCGCGCGAACGGCGTCGTTCCTCGAGCCGTACGTGGCGGATGCCGTGCACGGCGCCCACTTCCACGGCGAGACGACGATGGACTTCGACGAGCTGCACACATGGCTGCGCTCGGTCGCGGAGCGCGGACTCGGCGCCAAGGTGCATTGCACGGGTGACGGGTCGGCACGTCTCGTGCTGGACGTCGCCGCACGCATCCGCGCCGACGGCTTCACCACCCCGATCCAGATCGCGCACGGCCAGTTCCTCGCCTCGGACGACATCCCCCGGTTGCGAGCCCTCGATGTATCGGCCGACATCTCGCCGTTCATCTGGTTCCCCGGTGTGATCCCCCAGGCGCTGGCCGAGGTGCTCGGTGATCGAGCCGAGCATTCGCAGCCCAACCGCGCCCTGATCGATGCAGGAGCGCTGGTCGCCGGCGGTTCCGACTGGCCGGTGAGCGAGTCTCCGAACACGCTCGAAGGACTGCAGGGACTCGTGACGCGCGCCGACCCCCTCGGTCGCGCGCCCGGCGTCCTCTGGCCCGAGCAGGCGATCACCGCCGAAGAAGCGCTGGAGGTCTTCACGATCAACGCCGCGACCGCGATGGGGCTCGGATCTGAGACCGGGTCGCTGGTGCCGGGCAAGTCCGCGGACTTCGTCGTGCTGGCCCGTGATGCGATCGCCGGCCCCGCCGACGAGATCGTGCACACCCCGGTGCGCTCGACGTGGTTCGCCGGTCGCGAGGTCTACACCGCGGGCTGACAGACGCGCACGCCCGACGAGACGCCGAAGCCCCCTCCTGCACTTCGCAGGAGGGGGCTCTTCGCGTGCACCGCCGTCAGCGTCCGAGCAGCAACCTCGCCCCCAGCTCGCCGATCATCGCGGCGGGCGCATTGGTGTTGCCCGTCGGAACGGTCGGGATCACCGAGGCATCGATCACGCTCAGCCCCTCGAGGCCGCGGACGCGCAGCAGTGGATCGACGACCGCGTCGGCATCCGACCCCATCCGGCAGGTGCCCACCTGGTGGTGGTAGGTGATGGCGGTGCGCCGCACCCAGTCCTCGATCCCGTCGTCCGGCACGTCGGGGCCTGGATACACCTCGGTCGCTCCCCACGCGTCGGCGAGCGCCGGCTGCCCGCCGATCCGACGGCACTGACGCACGGATGCCGCGAGCGAGGCGACATCCCTCTCGTCCGCGAGCGCAGCGAGGTCGATCAGCGGAGGGTCGGCGAGGTCGGGACCAGACAGGGTGAGCGTGCCCCGGCTGTGCGGCGTCACGAGGCCGGCCATGAGCGTGAATCCGTCGTCTCCGCGAGGTTCGAGGTCGCCCCACATCGGCACCGAGAAGTGGATCGGCTGCGTGTCGGGCTCTGCGAGGTCGTCGTGACTGCGCCAGAAGAGGTGCGACTGCGTGACCGAGACGCCGGGCTGCGGCGGCCCCACCGGCCGCTCCGTCGTGAAGATGACCGGAGAGAGCAGGTGGTCGTGCAGGTTCCTGCCCACGCCGGGCGCATCGACCACGACCGGGATGCCGAGGGCTGCGAGCTCGTCGGCGGGGCCGATGCCGGAGCGGAGGAGGATCACGGGCGATCCGATCGCACCGGCGGACAGCACGACCTCGTCGGCGAGGACATCCTCGGAGCCGGCGCCGGATCCGAGCCGGACGCCGACGGCGCGACCCTCCTGGACGATCACCGAGTGCACCTCGCGTCCGGTGAGGATCGTGAGCCTGTCGGCGACGGGCTGGGCGTAGGCCATCCACGTGTTCACCCGGCGCCCGTCGCGGATGGTCACCTGCTGCTGCGAGACACCGTCGAGGGTGCCGCCGTTGTAGTCGGGATTGCGGGGCAGCCCTTCTTCGACCGCCGCGTCGATGATCGACGCCTGGATCGGCGAGAGCTCGTAGTCGTCGGTGACGGGCAGCACGTCGTGCTCGAGCGCGTCGAAGACGGGTTCGACGGTGCTCCACCCCCACCCGGTCGCGCCCGCGCGCTCCCATGCGTCGTAGTCGGAGGCCGCGCCGCGCACCCAGATCATCGCGTTGAGCGCGTGAGATCCACCGGTGACCTTTCCGCGCGGAAGATGCAGCCGGCGACCGCCGGCGTGCTCCTGCGGCACGGTGAAGAAGTCCCAGTCATCGGCCGAGTGCCAGAGCTCCCCCGCCCTCGACGGGTCGTGGATCGCGGGGTTCGAGTCGTACCCTCCGGCCTCGATCAGCGTGACCTCGACTCCCGCATCCACCAGCCGTCGTGCGACGATCGCTCCCGAGGTCCCTGCCCCGACGACGATCGCGGACTTCATGCCTGAGCCTTCCGCCCCGGACCCGAGACGACCTGGGTCACGGCGACGGACTTGAGCCCCTCGACGCCGAACTCGAGGCCGTAGCCCGAACTCTTCACCCCGCCGAACGGCACCATGGGATGCAGCCCGCCGTGCGAGTTGATCCACACCGTGCCCGACTCCATGCGCGTCGCCGCCTCGCGAGCGGCTTCGGGGTCGCTCGCCCAGACCGATGCGCCGAGACCGACGTCGACCGAGTTGGCGAAGGCGAACGCCTCGTCGACGTCGCTGTACCTGATCACGGGAAGCGCGGGTCCGAACTGCTCCTCCTGCACGAGGGCCGCGTCGTTGTCGATGTCGGCGACGATCGTGGGCCGGTAGAACAGCTCGCCGAGTTCGGGCGCCGCCTCGCCGCCGGTGACGACACGGGCGCCGCGGCCCTTCGCGTCCTCCACCAGCCTCGACACGATGTCGAACTGGGCGCGATTCTGCAGCGGACCCAGCACGTTGTTCTCGTCGAGCCCGTTGCCCATCGGCACGGATGCCGCGATCTCGGCGAGCGCGTCGACGACCTCGTCGTAGACCGAGTCGTGCACGTAGAGGCGCTTCATCGCCGCGCACGTCTGACCGGTGTTGATGAACGCCCCCCAGAAGAGATCCTGGGCGATCGCCGACACCTCAGTGCCGGGCAGCACGATGCCTGCATCGTTGCCCCCGAGCTCGAGGGTGAGGCGGGCGAGGTTGCCGGCCGAGCTCTCGATGATGCGGCGCCCGGTGGCTGTCGATCCGGTGAACATGATCTTGTCGATGTCGGGGTGCGAGGCGAGGCGGGCGCCGACCTCGCGGTCGCCGGAGACGCCGATGAGCACGTCGGCCGGCAGCACGTCGTTCATCACCGCCAGCATCGCGAGCACGCTCAGGGGCGTGTACTCGCTGGGCTTCGCGACGACGGTGTTGCCCATCCGCAGCGACGGACCGATCTGCCAGACGGTGATCATCAGCGGCCAGTTCCACGGACCGATCGCGCCCACGACCCCGGCGGCCTTGTAGACGAGCTCGGCATGCAGGGTCTCGTCATCGACGAGCACCTGCGACTCGATCGGGATCGTCGCGTTGGTGCGCAGCCACGCCGAGCACGCACCCAGCTCGAAGCGCGCGTTGGGGCCGTTCAGCGGCTTGCCCTGTTCGCGAGAGAGGAGGTGCGCGAGCGCTTCGGCGTTCGCGTCGATCGCATCGGCGGCCGCGATCAGCAGCTCGCTGCGCTTCGCGTGCCCGAGAGACTCCCAGCCGGGCTGCGCGGCCCGCGCCCGCGCGATCGCCTCGTCGAGGTCACCGACCGAATGCTCGGGCGCACGACCGATGACGTCACGTGTGGCGGCATCCGGGATGTCTCGTCCGGCGCCCTCCGGCGCCTGGATGCGGTCGAGCAGCGCAGTGGCTGCGGATGCGGCGGATTCGGACATCGGGACTCTCCTTCGAGCGGGACGCGTGCCAAGGAACTGGCGGTCGTCTCATTGTCGGACGCCGTCGGGCGGCCCACTTGTCGAGGAGTGCGCCGCAGATGTCCGAGTGCGAAGGGATGACCTCGGCGTCCCCGCTCGGACACCGGATCAGACGAGGGTGAAGTCCTCGAAGATGAGAGTGGTGCGGGTGGACCTGATCGACGGGATCGCCTGGATGTCCTCCAGCACGATCCGACGGAGGTCGCGCGCGTCGCTCGCTCGGACGAGCAGGATCACGTCGAAGTCTCCGCCGACGAGTGCCATGTGCTCGATCTCGGGGATGGCGCGGAGCCGGGCGCTGACCTCCTGCCACGTCGCCTGCTCGATCGCCAGCGTCACGTATGCGCTGGCGTGGTGGCCGAGCAGCACCGGATCCGTGCGCACCGAGTATCCGGTGATGATGCCCGCATCGGTGAGGCGCTTGATCCGCGCATGCGCGCCCGCCCTCGAGATGTGCACCGCTTCGGCGATGGCGGTCATGGACGCACGCGCATCGGCCCTCAGCTCCGCGAGGATCGCGTGGTCGGTCTCGTCGAGCGTGATCATGGAACCCCTTCGTCCGTGCCTGAATTCTGACATTTCGTCGTACAGATGGGCAACCCGACAGCAATCGTCCACGATCCGTCGATTGTTCTTGGACGACTGTCTCCCGAGGCGCATGCTGTCCTCATCGGGTTCGGCAAGGAGGGCGAACGGATGGAACATGCAGATCTGCTGCCGCGCGACACAGCGGTCCAGCTCATCGATGCAGACGGCAGGGTCATCGAGGACGAGCGCTACGCGCTGCCGGACGCCGACGCCCTGCTCGCCGCCTATCGGGGTCTCGTCGAGGGTCGACGCATCAACGACCAGGCCAGCGCTCTCGTGCGGCAGGGTCGCCTCGCCGTCTACCCGTCGTCGCACGGTCAGGAGGCGTGCCAGATCGGCGTCGCTCTCGCTCTCGCCGATGACGACTGGCTCTTCCCCACGTACCGCGACTCGGTGGCGGTCGTCGCGCGAGGCGTCGCCCCGGCCGACGCGATGGTGCTCCTCAAAGGCGACTGGCATTCGGGCTACGACGTGCGGGCGCACCACGTCGCTCCTCAGGCGACTCCCCTCGCCACGCAGCTCCTGCACGCGGTCGGCTTCGCGTATGCCGCGAAGAGGCGCGGCGAGAGCACCGTGGTCGTGGCCCTGTGCGGTGACGGCGCGACCAGCGAGGGCGACTTCCATGAGGCCATGAACTTCGCCGCGGTCTTCCACGTGCCCGTCGTCTTCTTCGTGCAGAACAACGAGTTCGCGATCTCCGTGCCGCTCAGTCGTCAGACCGCGGCGCCCTCCCTCGCCCACAAGGCGATCGGCTACGGGATGCCGGGGCAGCGCCTCGACGGCAACGACGTCGCCGCAGTGCTGGGGGTGCTCGGCGATGCGGTCGATCGGGCGCGCGCCGGCGGCGGACCGACGCTCATCGAAGCGCACACCTACCGGATGCAGGCGCACACGAACGCCGACGACGACACCCGCTATCGCGAGCGCGCGGAGGTCCAGGCGTGGGTCGCGCGTGATCCGCTGACACGTCTGCGCACGTACCTCACCGGCACGGGCGCGCTCACGGAAGAGCTCGAGGCGGAGTATGCCGACGGAGCCGAGCAGACGGCTGCGGCGATGCGGGAGGCGCTCAACACGGATGCCGACATCGACCCCGAAGACCTCTTCCGCTTCGTCACCGAGTCTCGCTCGCCGCAGCGAGAAGAACAGTGGCACCTGCTGAGGGGCGAGATCGAGCGCACGCACGAACCCGCAGGAGGTGCACGATGACCATCGCCCACGACGACGTCCGCGTCGATATGCGTGTCGCGGCCGTATCGACCATGAGCATGGCCGCCGCTCTGAATCTCGCCCTCGCGGACGCGATCGAGAGCGATCCGGAGGTCGTGGTGTTCGGCGAAGACGTCGGCGCGCTCGGAGGCGTCTTCCGGATCACCGACGGGCTCACCGCGCGGTTCGGCGAGGAGCGCTGCTTCGACACCCCGCTCGCCGAATCCGGCATCGTCGGCACAGCCGTCGGCATGGCGATGAACGGCATGAGGCCCGTCGTCGAGCTGCAGTTCGACGCCTTCGCGCTTCCCGCGTTCGAGCAGATCGTCAGCCACGTCGCGAAGCTCGGCAACCGCACGCGCGGCGCCGTGCGGATGCCGCTCGTGATCCGCATCCCGTTCGGCGGCGGCATCGGCGGAGTCGAGCACCACTGCGACTCGTCCGAGGCGTATTACGCCCATACCCCCGGGCTCACGGTCGTGAGTCCGTCGACGCCGCAGGACGCGTACTCGATGCTGCGAGCGGCGATCGCCTCGCCCGACCCGGTGATCTTCCTCGAACCGAAGAAGCTGTATTGGACGAAGGGCGAGGTCGACACCTCGGTGGTCGC
>NZ_JXQX01000036.1:0-25173 GCF_000834175.1 Microbacterium sp. MEJ108Y
GCGTGGTCGGGGCAGCCCCCACGGTGCCCCGACCCGCCTCGCCCGATACCCCAGCGGGCACCCGGTCCCCAGACCGGGAGTTCATGAGCGCACCTCAGCGCCGGCGACGCGGTGCTCCGCGAGCCAGGCAAGCAGGTCGGTGCGGGTGTAGCGGATCACGTTCGAGCCCGGGATCGAGATCGCGACGGGCCCCTCGTTGCGGTCTCGCCAGCGCTGAAGCGTGAGCGTCGTGACCTCGAGGATGCCGGCGAGAGTCTTCGGCGACATGATCGGCGGCACATCCTCGAAGCCGAACGCGCTGTTCGGTGCCTCGGTCTCTGCCTCGGTGTCTCGCATGAGCGGCGTGACGTTGCTGCTCACGATGCCACCGCCGTCTGCTGCGGCGCGGTCGCTCGCTCCCAAAGCACCGGCAGACTCACGCCAAGGAAGCGGGCGGCGAGCACCATCTCGATCGCGTTGAACGGCTTCGAACCGTTCAGGCGACGGCCGATGGTGTGCTGAGTTGTGCCGATGGCGAGGGCGAGTTCGCCAGCGGTTCGGCGCTGGCGGGCGAGTTCAGCTCGGACCTCGTCAGCGAAGCGCCGAGCTGTGTTCGCATCCTCGGGAGTAGATGCATGAAGTTCCATGCAGTTAACGTCGCATGGATATCCATGCACTGTCAACCTCGTCATGCAGCTTGTGCAAAATTCATGCAGTCTGCCATGATGGGCACATGACCGAAACCGAGTTTGCCGAGCGCTTCTCAGCCGCTCTCGTGTCCGAGATCAAGGCCGAGATGGGCCGACAGTCGCTGTCGTCTCGCGGCCTGGGGCGCATCATCGGCAAGTCTTCTCAGTACATGTCAGACCGCCTCGACGGCGGCAACACGAAGACTGGCCGCCGCGTCATTCTCAACGTCTGGGACATCTCGTCGATCGCGAAGGCGCTCGGCATCTCCGAGATCGAGTTGATCCAGCGCGCGGACAATGTCGCACGTCGCCAGCAGGATTACGATCTGGTCGCTAACGAATCGATCAACGAGTTCCCCGCCGGCAACGACGCGGACTTTGACCACGCATAACCATGCTCACCGAGGGGGTCCCGCATGGACGTATGGAATCTCGCAGCTGATCTCGGCCTCACGGTCAAAGAACGCCGCGGCTCACACCGGAGCGGTTACGCACCCGGGAACAACCACATCGAACTCACTCCGGGAATGCGCGGCCGCGTCCTCCGCGGCGTCATGTGCCATGAAATCGCGCACCATGTCCTCGGGCACCGACCCACGGACTTCGGGCTCATCCGGAAACGCCAGGAAGCCACCGCGAACATCTGGGCAGCGCAGAGGCTCATCACGCCAGAGGCCTATGCCGAGGCCGAGGCACACCGTGACGGTCACGTGACCTCGATGGCAATCGACCTGAACGTGCCCGACGAGCTCGTAGTCGTCTACCGCAGCACGCTGCTCCGCACCGATGGAATCGTCTACGTCGATCCACGGATGGGCGCGGGCCAATTCGCTCACCGCATCGAGGTCGGCTAGTGGCCAAAGCCTGGATCAACGACCGCTGGGTGAAGGATGCCACCGTCACTCTGCCCGACGGCAGCACGACGAAGATCAGCCCCACGGCGGCGCAGATGCGATCGCTAAAGTCCATGCCCGAGCACTTCCGCACCGCGAGGTTCGGCACCGGGAACCGCTGGCTCGCAGGCTGGTACGAGCCCGGCGGCGTGCAGCAGCGCACGAAGACGTTCGCGAAGCGCATTGACGCCGAGTCGTTCGTCGCTGAGCTCGAGGACGACATCCGCTCGGGCCGATACATCGACCCCAACGAACGCGAGCGAACCTTCGCGGATGCCGCCGAGGCTTGGCTCGGGTCGAAGAATCGGATCAAGGACTCATCGTGGCGGCGTTACCGTCGCGAGCTCGACAACTACGTGATTCCCCAATGGGGCCAGCGGAAGATCGGCAGCATCACGCGACAGCAGATTGACGCATGGGTGCAGCAGCTGCGCGATGGCACGTCAGTGTTCGTCTTCGACCAGAAGCAGCATCTGAAGGACAGCGGGCGCAAGCCGGTGCAGATGAGCGCCAACTACCTGAAGCACGTCGTCGGCGCTACGTTCGGCGGCGTCCTGCGGTACGCCATGCACGAGAAGTGGATCGGGTCGAATCCGCTCGAGCGCGTCGAGCTGCCCCGCGACGAGGGTGACATCGAGAACGACCTGCCCTCGCTCTCATACGTCGAGCTCGCCCGCCTCTCCGACGCCGCCGACGGCCTCGGCCGCGACACCGACCGTGTGCTCCTCGATCTGCTCGCGAACAGCGGGCCCCGCATCGGCGAAGCCACAGCGCTGAAGATCAAGGATCTCCGGCTCGAAGAGAAGCGCGCGCGCGTGCACCGCACTTGGACGACCGATCGCGAGGGACGCCGGAAGCTCGGCCCTGTAAAGACCTGGGAGAAGCGCTGGCTGCCGCTCGCCGACTTCGTGATCGAAGGACTCGTCCGGATCACCGCCGGCCGGGATCCGGAGGATTTCGTCTTCATCACGGTGCGCGGCGCTGCGGTCGATGGCGGGAACTGGTACAACCGTGTCTGGCTGAAGGCGCGGCGCGCAGTCCACGCTGCCGCCACGTACTCAGTGCATGACCTTCGCCACGTTGCAGCGACGAACGCGATTGCCGCGGGCGCCGACGTCAAGCTCGTCCAGCAGATGCTCGGACATAAGGATGCAACAGAGACCCTGAACACATACTCACACCTGTGGCCGAGCCGCGTCGCCGAGGTCATCTCTGCTGTCGAAGCGCGCCGCCGCGAGGCTCTCGCCGCCGATCTCACTCGCGCCGCTTGATGTCGCGCGTCCGCGCCATGTGGACTGAGTGTGGACTGGCCTTCTCAGGCGCTCGTATCCGGACATGAGAAAAGCCCCGGAGTTCCGCGTAGTTCTGCGGTTCTCCGGGGCTTTGTGGTCGGGCTGACAGGATTTGAACCTGCGACCCCTTGACCCCCAGTCAAGTGCGCTACCAAGCTGCGCCACAGCCCGTTGTTCTGCACTCTCGCGCAGGCAACTCCCCTATCTTAGCCCCACTCTCACGCCGTTCGCGAACCGGGTGAGCGCCGGGCGTTGCGTGGTGTCGGAGGCGCGGCGTAGCGTCACCTGCATGGCGACGATCACGACAGAGGTGGCGACGACCGCCCGGTGGGATGACGTTCAGCACGCGCTCACCGGGGGCGGTGATGGTGCCAGCTGCCAGTGCATCTGGCCGATGATGAGCAACAAGGAGTGGAATGAGACGACCACGCCGCAACGCGTCGAGATGCTGCGCGATGAGATCGAGGCGGGCCCTCCGCCTGGCCTGATCGCCTACGTCGATGGCGACGCAGCCGGGTGGATTCGGATCGGGCCACGCACCAAGCAGCAGCGGGTCCCGCGCACGCGCATGATCGCGGCAGCATCGGATGAGCCTTTCGACGACGAATCGGTGTGGGCGGTCACGTGCTTCGTGGTTCGTCGAGAACACCGAGGCTCGGGCCTCAACCTCGAACTGCTGCGCGCCGCGGTCGACTTCGCGCGAAGCTCTGGAGCTCGACTCATCGAGGGGTACCCCGTCGACACCCGCGGCGAGAAGAAGCGCACGAATGACCTGTTCCACGGCATGCTCACCACATTCCTGGCTGCAGGCTTCGAAGAGACGGCCGAGCTGAAGCCGGGACGCACCCTCGTGGCACTGGAGCTCTCCGGGTGACGGAGGAGACAGAGCTGCCCGCATCCATGGGCACGGTCGCACGCAGAGAGCTGGCTCTGCGAGGATTCACCCGTCTCGAGCAGTTCGACGGAATGTCCGAGAGCGCACTGCTCGCGATTCACGGAGTGGGCCCGAAGGCCCTCCGCATCCTGCGCGAGCATCTCGAATCCCGCGGCTCGGCTCTCAGACCGTGAGCGACCGCTACCGTGGGTGACATGAGCGACGAGAACCCGACCATCGAAGACCCCGAGCTGGGCACCCTCACGCGCGCGACGACGGAGCTGACTGATGGAACCGTGCTGACCCACGACTGGTACGCCGGCGGCACGGTCATCAACGGTGAACCCCTCGACCTCATGATCGAAGGAACCGACGCCGATGAGGCGGCCGCTCTGCTCCCCCACGTGCATGAGACGATCGCAGCCCTCGGCGTTCTTCGACGTCTGGCTACGGATGCCGTCGTGGCCGCCTTCAGCAACGTCACCCCCGAGCAGCACGAGCTCGACGACGCGGCATCCGACCTCAGCCTCGAGACGCTCGAGGCTTCAGCCGACGGCACCGTCGTGCTCCACCTCATCGATACCTGCGGCCAGCACTTCCCCGAGGGATACTGGCCCGCTGTCCACCTCGGGACCGACGGTCAGATCACCCAGGTCACCGTCGAGTCCTGACCGCGTCTGGCGCCGTTCGATCCCGCCCTACGATGGGGAGATGCAGCGCCGCCGTCAGCTTGATCCGCTCCAGTGGGCATTCCTGCCTTACATCGCGGTCTCGGTGACCCACGTGGTGCTGCTGGGCCTCGACAGCCCTGCGGCCGGGCCGACCAAGCTGCTCCTGATGCCCCTGCTCGCCGTGCCGGTGCTGGTATCGCTGCCCCGGATCCGGGAGCGTGCCGCGCAGGCATTGATTCTCGTGGCGCTCGCGTTCTCATGGCTCGGTGACAGCGCGGGCGCGGTCTTCCCTGCAGCGCCGGAGGTACCGCTGATGCTGATGTTCTTCGGCATCGCGCATCTCGCATACATCGCTCTCTTCATCCGTCACCTCGCTGTGCGTCGGATGCAGTGGTGGGCGCTCGTCTACGCCGGATGGTGGGTGGCGATGGTGACTTTCGTGGGGCCCCATGCCGGTGGGCTGCTGATCGCGGTCGCCGTCTACGGACTCGTCCTCGGTGCCACAGCGGCATTCTCCACTCGGTGCCATCCGCTCGTCGCGATCGGCGGTGCTTTCTTCCTCGCGAGCGACACGGTATTGGCCCTTCGTCTCTTCCTCCCCGATTCGCTCCCTGCCTGGAGCAGCCCTGCCATCATGGCCACGTACGCGATAGGACAGGGCCTGATCATCGCCGGCGCCCTGATCACACTGAGAAAGCGCGGTGCCTGATGGCCGATGCCGCACGGGTCGACAGCTGGCTCTGGGCGATCCGCGTGTACAAGACGCGCTCAGCGGCGACCACCGCATGCCGCGCAGGGCATGTGCGTGTGAACGGCGACAAGGTGAAGGCCGCTCAGCACGTGCGCATCGGCGACGAACTGCGTGTGCGGATCGCCGGTTTCGATCGGATTCTGATTATCCGCCAGCTGCTCGTCAAGCGCGTCGGCGCGCCGGTCGCGGCCCTCGCCTACGAGGATCGCACACCGGAGCGCGAGCCTCAGGCCGCTCTGGGATTGCGCGATCGGGGAGCGGGGCGCCCTACCAAGCGGGAGCGACGCGACATCGACAAGCTGCGGGGCCGAGGATATGAGGATGACGGCATATTCCCTGGCTGACACTGTGTTGAGTCGAACATATCTTCTAAACTGAGAGCATGGCTCAGCGCACCGATCTCGACCTCGATCTCGAGGAGCGCCGCAGGCTCCTCGACGAGTGGGTCGCCACACGGCGCCAGATCGCTGCTCTCGAAGCCAAGTCTTACGCGCTCCTCGTCGAGCGCATCAGGGTGCACGACGCCGATGTCTCCGAGAGCCCCCACCACCGCGATGCGATCTACAGATCGATGATTGCGGAGTACTCCGCGGCAGGGCACATCCCGAAGGGCTCTGTCGAGTACGCCTTCACGGATGCGCGCACACTGACACGAGCGCTTCCCGCCGTGCATGCCACGTTCGCTGCGGGGGCCATCACCGCACGGCACGTCCGTGAGATCGTGCGAGCAAGCGAGATCGTCGGCGATGCCATCCGCGACGGACGCGTGGAGCCCGCCACGATGAGCCTCTACGAGACGGCCGTGCTGGTCGTCGCCGAGCAGGACACGGCGCAGCGGACGAAGATCCATGCCCGCCAGGTGGCGGCGGCTCTCGTCGGCGAGACCGTTGTCGAACGGCAGCGCCGCTTCGCGGCCGAGCGCTGTGTGACGGTCAAGTCGGTCGACGACGGCCTGGCGGTGCTCACAGCGGTTCTTCCCGAGTGGGTCGCCGTGGCGATCTCCGATCGTCTCACGCGAATGGCACGTCACATCGCGCGCACCCGCGGCGAACGGGAGCCGAGCCTCGAGTCACTCGACGACGACTGCGAGAACGCGCTCCACCTTTCCGATCTCTCCCCCGAAGACCCCCGGTACGACGCCTACTTCGAGGCCGGAGTGATCGCTGCCGACGGTACCTTCGTCACCGATCCGCTCGCCGGCCTGATCGACCCTATGACCGATCCAGCGAGTCCCGACCTCGAGCACCTTTCCGGCGATACCCGCACGTTCGATCAGATCCGCGCCGATCTGCTGTCCGATCTACTGCTCTCCTCTGATCCGAGCGAAGCGAACGGCGCAGGGCTCGAGAACGTCTCGGCCCGCATTCAGGTCACGGTCGCTGCGAGCACCCTCGCCGGAGATGACGATCGACCCGCCGAACTCGACGGACACGGCCCACTCGATCCCGATGTCGCGCGCGGACTCGCGGGGCGTTGCACCGGATGGTCACGCCTGTTCCTCAGCAGCACCGGCCTGGTGACAGAGACCGACGCATACTCCCCCACGGAGCAGATGCGGCGCTTCCTCCGAGCACGAGATCAGCACTGCAGATTCCCTGGATGCCGGATGCCGGTGCACCGCTGCGAGATCGACCACAACCACGACCACGCTCGCGGTGGCCGAACACGCATCGACAACCTCAGTCACTTCTGCACGACGCATCATTCGCTCAAACACCCCGACATCGATGAGCGGCATCGGTGGAAGGCCCGCCAGACTCCCGATGGGAGTATCACCTGGACCAGTCCGCTCGGCCGAGATTACGTCGACCCACCTCGTCGTCGGGTGATGTTCGTCTGAACGCAGCGACGCGCTGTATCCATCAGGCCTGTTGCGGCAGCACGCCCAACAGCCAGCCGGCCGAGAGCACCTGCGCGGCGCCCGCCGCGACGACGCGGTTCTGCAGCTCGCGGTCGCTCGTGACGGCGACGACATACTGTCCCGCCCGCGATCGACGCTCGACCTCCGCGACGATCGTGTCGTCACCCGCGGCCTCAGCACGCACAACCGAGACGCCCCCGGCGGGGAGCAGCTCGGGGGCCATCGCATCTGCACCAGCACCAGCACCAGCACCAGCACCAGCACCAGCACCAGCACCAGCAGATGATGACGGCGACGGTGCGGAGATCCCGCGCGCCTTCCCTTCGACGACGAGTGCGACCTCCGGGAACCAGAGCGTCCCATCGATCCCGAGATCAGACGCCGGCACGGCGACCCCGTCCAGGCGCGAAGCGAGACGAGTCGCCGCGCCCGCGCGATCCTTCCACCAGCCGTCGGGCACTGAGCCGACCACGTTCGCGGCATCGACGACGAGCGCCGGGCGAACCTCGAGCAGGGCGCAAAGAGCAGGCCATGCGTTGCCGAAACCGGGATGCAACGGTCGCGAATCGACCTCGTCGACCGGCACCCACTCGAGCGCCACGCTCTCAGGGTCACTGATCACCGGTTCGAACGGGCGCACCACATCGGCGATAACGGTCGTGTATGACCACACGTCGAGGTCGAGCACACTGGTGAACCGTGGCCGCACGGAGCCATCGGGCACCCCCGCCTCCTCCTGTGCCTCACGCACAGCACCCACGATCGCGCTCTCACCCTCGTGCATGGCGCCACCGGGCAGGCCCCACGTACCCCCGAAGTGGCTCCATGAGACGCGGTGCTGCAACAGGATTCCGCGCGCGGGGTCGAGGGCGAGCAGACCGGCGGCGCCGAAACGTCCCCAGTACTTCTCCCCCGACGCGGCGACCACCCAGGCGTCACCCGGGTTCCGGGGCCCATCGGGGCGGCGGGGTTCACCTGGGGCAGGAGGTACGACAGTCACCCCTTCAGCCTGTCACAGCATCCGGGCATCGGCATGCATCGGGTCACACGAGGGAACAGCTGTTCACTCGTGCGACCCGGCTGCGGGTCAGCGCTGACGCTTCTCGCGCACCCGCATGTTGATGACGATGGGCGTTCCGTCGAACTCGTACAGCTCGCGCAGGCGACGCTGGATGAATCGACGGTACCCGGGGTCGAGGAACCCGGTCGTGAACAGCACGAACGTCGGCGGACGAGTCGATGCCTGCGTGCCGAACAGGATGCGCGGCTGCTTGCCTCCGCGCAGCGGGTGCGGGTGCTCGGCGACCAGCTCGGCGAGGAACGCGTTGAACTTGCCCGTGGGAATGCGACGGTCCCAGTTCGTGAGCGCGGTCTCGAGCGCGGGCACCAGCTTGTCGAGGTGACGGCCGGTCTTCGCCGAGATGTTCACGCGCGGAGCCCAGGCGACGTGCGCCAGGTCCTGCTCGATCTCGCGCTCGAGGTAGCGGCGACGATCGGCATTCTCGAGATCGTCGTCGTTCAGACGATCCCACTTGTTGAACGCGAGCACGAGCGCACGACCGGACTCGAGCACCAGGTCGATGATGCGGACGTCCTGCTCGCTGATCGACTCGGACACGTCGAGGACGACGACACCGACCTCGGCCTTCTCGAGCGCGGCTGACGTACGCAGCGAGGCGTAGAAGTCGGCACCCTGCGCCATGTGCACGCGGCGACGGATGCCGGCGGTGTCGACCAGACGCCACAGCTTGCCGCCGAGCTCGACGATCTCATCGACCGGATCGCGGGTGGTTCCTGCGAGGTCGTTGACGACCACGCGCTCTTCGCCGGCGGCCTTGTTGAGCAGCGACGACTTGCCGACGTTCGGGCGACCGAGGATCGCGACGCGACGCGGTCCGCCGATCTCCGCCTTCGCGACGGCCGAGACATCGGGGAGCGTCTTCAACAGCTCATCGAGCAGGTCGGCCACACCACGACCGTGGATGGCCGAGACGGGGTGCGGCTCGCCGAGACCGAGGTTCCACAGGGCTGCCGCTTCGGGCTCCTGACGGGCGTCATCGATCTTGTTCGCGACGAGGAAGACGGGCTTGCCGCTCTTGCGCAGCATCTTCACGACATGCTCGTCGGTCGACGTGGCGCCGACCATCGCATCGACGACGAACAGCACGACGTCGGCGAGGTCGATCGCGACCTCTGCCTGCGCGGCGACCGAGCGGTCGATGCCTCGCGCGTCGGGCTCCCAGCCTCCGGTGTCGACGAGCGAGAAGCGACGGTCGGCCCACTCGGCCTTGTACGTCACGCGGTCGCGGGTCACACCGGGGGTGTCCTCGACGACGGCCTCACGGCGTCCGAGGATGCGGTTCACGAGCGCCGACTTGCCGACGTTCGGGCGACCGACGATCGCGACGACCGGCAGTGCGGGGAAGAACTGGATGCCGTCCTCGCCCATCGTGATGCCGGCGAGCAGCGCGGCATCTTCATCGTCGAGGTCGTAGTCGGCGAGGCCCGCGCGCAGTGTCTCGGCACGCGCCTCGGCGAGCTGCTCGTCGAGCTGAGCCATCTTCTCGGCGAGCTGGTCGGGGCCGCCTTCGTATTCGTCGTCAGCCATGGTGTACTCCTCGGGTTCGTTCGATCACCGCGAGGACGGCGTCGATGGTCTGTGTGAAATCGAGCTCCGTCGAATCGACGACCTCGACGCCTTCGGCGGCGTTCAGGAAGTCGACGACGGCGCTGTCTGAAGCGTCGCGCTTGTGCAGTGCGGCCGCGACGGTCTCGGCGTTCTCGCCGGCGAGTTCGCCGGCGCGTCGTGCGGCGCGCACCTCGGGCGCAGCCGTGAGAAGGATGCGCACCGGGGCGTCCGGTGCCACCACGGTGGTGATGTCGCGCCCCTCGACGACGACAGCCGGGTAGGGCGCCTCGGCCACGAGGGTGCGGAACAGGCGGTTCACCTGGTCGCGCACCTCGAGGACGCGGGCGACGCCGCTGACGGCGCCCGAGACGGTGGGTTCGCGGATCGCGTCCGTGACGTCCACGTCGCCGACCCGCACCGTGCGATCGTCGGGGTCGAGACCGAGGCGCACAGGGAAATCCGCGACCGCGTCGAGCACCGCGGCAGCATCCGCCGTGTCGGCCCCTCGATCGAGCACGTGCCAGGCGAGAGCGCGATAGGCCGACCCCGTGTCGAGGTAGCCGAAGCCCAGAGCACGGGCGACCGCCTTGGACACACTGGACTTGCCGGAACCGGCGGGCCCATCGATCGCGATGAAGTCAGTCATTGGTGGTACCTGCAATCCGCCAGCCGCGTTCCTGGAGTCCGGTGATCGCGCCGTGCAGCGCTGCGGGCTCGACACTGATCTCGGCGAGGCCGAACTGTGCACCCGGTGAGTGTTCGAGACGAAGATCCTCGACGTTGACGCCGAGCTCTCCGAGCTCGCCGAACAGACGGCCGAGCTGGCCGGCGGTGTCGTCGATCATCACGACGAGCGACTCGAACCGCTGGTTCTGTCCGTGCTTTCCCGGGAGCCGCTCGACGCCGTCGTTTCCCTGTCGGATCGTCTCGGCGACCACGCGCCGAGCGCCGGGCGCTTCGGGCTCGCGCAGCGCGTCGGACACCTGACGGAGATCGGATGCCAGGGCGTCGAGGATCTCGACCACGGGCGCGGCGTTCGCTCCGAGGATCTGCACCCAGAGCTCAGGGGCCGATGCGGCGATGCGCGTCGTGTCGCGCACGCCCTGGCCGGAGAGACGCAGCGCGCCCTCATCCGCCTCGGCGAGCCGTCCGGCAAGAAGGCTGGCGATGACCTGCGGAACGTGCGAGGTGAGGGCGACGGAGCGGTCGTGCTCCTCCGGAGTCATCTCTAGGGGCATCGCTCCGACATCGAGAGCCAGCGCCTCGACGAGCGCGAGATCCTCTGCCTTGGTGTCGGCATCACGGCACACGACCCACGGGCGTCCGATGAACAGGTCTGCGCGAGCGGAGATCGCCCCGCCGCGCTCTCGTCCGGCGAGCGGGTGCGAGCCGATGTAGCGCGTCAGGTCGACTCCGCGCCTCTGCAGACTGTGGAAGGGCTCGAGCTTGACGCTCGCCACGTCAGTGACGACGGCGTGCGGAAAACGAGCCAGTTCGGACTCGATGACGTCTGCAGTGACGTCCGGCGGCACGGCGACCACGATCAGCACCGGCGAGTCGTCGTCGGCAGCCGAGCGACCGGCTCCGTAGTCGATCGCGAGGCGCAGTTGAGCCGGCGACGTATCGGCGAGCACCACATCGACGCCCTTGGCGCGGAGCGCATGACCGATGCTCGCACCGAGCAGACCGGCGCCGACAACACGAACGGTGCCCGAGAGCCTGGCCGCGATTCGCGGCGCGACAGAACTCCGAGCCCCCGTGGGCGCACTCGTCGTATCGGTCACTCGTTCTCCTGTTGCTCGCCTGGCGCCTCGGCGACACCGGAATCACGGCGCGACAGAGTCAAGAGTGCGCCGAGTTCGATTTTAGTCAGTTCGCGGGTCTTCCCAACCGGGAGGGTTCCCAGGTGCAGCGGACCGAACTGACGGCGCACGAGTTCGGTCACCGGGTGGCCGACGGCAGCCAGCATCCTTCTGACGATCCTGTTGCGACCGGAGTGCAGTGTCAGCTCGACGAGACTGGACCCGCGCGAGGTGTCGAGCAGCCGCGCCTTGTCTGCCGCGATCGGGCCGTCGTCCAGATCGATGCCCTTGGTGAGCTTCGAGATCGTCTGGGCTGTCACCTCGCCCTCGACCTTCGCGATGTACACCTTGGTGACACCGAAAGACGGGTGAGCGAGCACGTGCGCGAGGTCGCCGTCGTTCGTCAGGACGAGCAGACCGCTGGTCTCGGCATCGAGTCGCCCGACGTTGTAGAGGCGCTCCTCGTAGTCGTCGGTGAAGACGCGCAGATCGGGCCGGCCGTTCTCGTCGCGAAGGCTGCTGACTACTCCGGTCGGCTTGTTCAGCATCACGTACCGCTTCGTCACGTCGAGCTGAACCGCGGTGCCGTCCACGTCGATGAGGTCGGTCTCCGGGTCCACGCGGCGACCGAGCTCGGTGACGGTCTCTCCGTTCACCCGGATCCGTCCCTCGACGATGTACTGCTCGATCACGCGTCGTGAGGCCACGCCCGCCGCCGACAGCACCTTCTGCAGGCGGATGCCCTCTGGTGTCTCGAAGCCGCTCATCGGATGGTCCCTTCGTCGAAACTGAATCTGTGCATCGTGTCCGCGCGACCCGACGACTTCGGACGAGCGGGTTCCACCGAGGTCATCGGATGGTCCCTTCGTCGAAACCGTCTGCGCCGTCATCGAGCAGAGGAGAGATCGGCGGCAGATCGTCGAGCGAGTTGATGCCCAGGTGCTGCAGGAGCGCGTCGGTGGTGCCGTAGTTGATCGCGCCGGTCTCGGAGTCCGCGAACAGCTCGGTGATGAGACCTCGAGCGAGAAGAGTGCGCACGACCGAGTCGACGTTCACCGCGCGGATAGACGCCACCTGGCTGCGGGTGACCGGCTGCTTGTATGCGATCACGGCGAGCGTCTCGAGCGCCGCCTGAGAGAGTCGCGCAGGTGCCTGTCCGCCGACGAACTCCGCGACGATATCGTCGTGATCCTCGCGCACGTAGAGACGCCATCCACCTCCGACCTCGCGCAGTTCGAAACCACGACGCGGGCCATGCCCCTTGCCGTCGTAATCGTCGACCAGAGTCTCGATCGTCTGCCGTACTGCCGCCACCGGCGAGCCGACTGCCGCGGCGAGGGCGACGAGACCGATCGGCTCGTCGATGATCAGCAGGATCGCCTCGATGCGCTCGGACAGCGGAGACTCCCGCACGGTTGCATCGGTCGCGGATTCGGTCACGTCATCGGTCATAGTCGGCTCCCAGCGATGCAAGTGTCTCGTCCGACCAGGAGTCGGCGGCCCAGCGCAGCGTCAGCTCGCCGAGCGGTTCCAGTTGTTCGAATGAGAGGGCGGCGTGCCGGTAGAGCTCCAGCACGGAGATGAACCGCGCGACGACGATCCCCGGCTCGCTCACACCCGCGACGAGCTCGCGGAAGCTCACCGACTCCGCGGCGCGAAGCAGGGTGACGACGATCGCGGCCTGTTCGCGGATGCTGACGAGCGGCGCGTGCAGATGATCGAGGCCGACATGCGGGATCTCTCTCGGCGCGAAGGCCAGAAGTGCGAGGGCGGCGAAATCGTCGACGCTGAGCGACCAGACGAGCTCTGGCGTCTTCCGCCGGTGCTTCTCGTCGAGCCTGGCCGCGCGCACATGACGTCGGTCCTCGCGCTGCAGGCACCGGGCGAACCAGGCGGACACCTCCTTGAAGGCGCGATACTGCAGGAGGCGCGCGAAGAGAAGGTCTCGGGCTTCGAGCAGCGCGACGGCCTCGGCATCCACCAGCTCACCCTGCGGCAGGAGCCCTGCCACCTTCATGTCGAGCAGCGTCGCCGCGACAACGAGGAACTCCGACGCCTGGTCGAGTTCCTCGTCGTCGTCGAGCTCCTTGAGGTACGCGATGAACTCGTTCGTGACCGCGCTCAGGGAGACCTCGGTGATGTCCATCTCGTGCTTCGAGATGAGGTTCAGCAGCAGATCGAACGGGCCGTCGAAGTTCGACAGTGAGACACGGAATCCGACATCCGAGACGGGAGCTTCTCCCGTGACCTCGGGATCGCGCTCCGCGGCGGCGTCGACAGGCCCGATGGACTCTGCGGGTGAGACGGACTGAGCTGGCGAGACGGACTCTGCCGGTGTGTCTGACGGCTCGAGCTCAGGCGACAGCGCCACGGGTGACCAGCTCCCGCGCCAGCCGCAGGTAGGCCTGCGCGGCAGCGTGCTCCGGAGCGAACTCGGTGATCGGCACGCCGGAGACCGAGGCGTCGGGGAACTTGACCGTGCGACCGATCACCGTCTCCAGGACATCGTCGCCGAACGCCTCGACCACACGCTCGAGAACCTCGCGCGAGTGCAGCGTGCGCGGGTCGTACATGGTGGCGAGAAGGCCGTCCATCGTGATCGACGGGTTCAGCCGGTCCCGCACCTTGTCGATGGTCTCGATCAGGAGGGCCACGCCGCGAAGCGCGAAGAACTCGCACTCGAGCGGGATGATGACGCCATGAGCCGCAGTCAGTGCGTTCACCGTGAGCAGGCCGAGCGAGGGCTGGCAGTCGATCAGGATGACGTCGTACTCCCCCGCCACCTGACGGAGAACACGGGCGAGGATCGTCTCGCGGGCGACCTCGTTCACGAGGTGCACCTCGGCGGCGGACAGGTCGATGTTCGCGGGCATCACGTCGAGACCGTCGACCCCTGAGGGGACGATCGCCTCATGCGCGTCGCGCTTGGTGTCGAGCAGCAGGTCGTACACGGTCGGCACGTCATGTGTCTGGATGCCGAGGCCGGCCGACAGCGCACCCTGGGGGTCGAAGTCGACGGCCAGCACCTTGCGGCCGTATTCAGCGAGGGCCGCAGCGAGGTTGATCGCGGTCGTCGTCTTGCCGACGCCGCCCTTCTGGTTGCACAGTGCGATGATGCGTGCGGGCCCGTGCGAGGCGAGCGGTTCAGGGGTCGCGAAGCCGTGATAGGGACGCCCGGTGGGTCCCATGGGGGTGTCGTCGTTCTTCGACGTTTTCGCCCTGGACTTCGCCGCGTTCTCAGCCACCGATTCTCCTGCTCTTTCGTGCTCGGTCGAGTCTACCGATCGCCTGGCGGGATCACTGCCTCAGCCCCGGCGATCCCGCGATTTCGCCGCGGCGCCGCGATCTCAGCGGGCGCGCGGATGAGAAGTGGCGTAGATGTCCCGCAGGGTGTCGACCGATACGTGCGTGTAGATCTGCGTCGTCGCGACCGAGGCGTGTCCGAGCAGCTCCTGCACGACGCGCACGTCGGCACCGCCCTGCAGCAGGTGCGTCGCGAACGAGTGCCTCAGCGTGTGCGGCGACACCTCCGCGGTGATGTGCGCGTGCTCCGCGGCCGAGCGGATGACGAGCCATGCGCTCTGCCGTGACAGCGGGGCACCGCGAGCACCGAGGAAGAGCCGGGCCGATGCCCGCCCCTTCGCCGCGAGACCTGGGCGGACGCGGGTGAGATACGCATCCACCGCGTCGCGGGCGAAAGAGCCGATCGGCACGATGCGCTCCTTCGACCCCTTGCCCCGAAGGCGCAGCACGTCGCCGTGAGCGAGGTCGTCGACGTCGAGTCCGACCGCCTCGGACACCCGGGCGCCGGTCGCATAGAGCAGTTCGAGCAGAGCCCTGTCGCGGATCCCAATCGGGTCTTCGGCACTGGGAGCGCCGAGCAGGCGCTCGACCTGGTCGATCGTCAGCGCCTTGGGAAGGCGACGAGGGGCCTTCGGCGGACGAAGACGCCCGCTCGGATCATCCTGTTCGATGCCTTCGCGCGCCAGGAAGCGGTGCCACCCGCGCACCGACGACTGCAGTCGCGCGAGACTGGTCGCAGCGGGGGCGGGATCGGCACCCGATCGATCGGCGATGAACCGCCCGACGACGGCCGCGCTGATCTGCGCCGTGTCGGTGACCCCGTCGGCTTCCAGCCACTCGAGGTAGCCACCGAGATCGCGGCGATAGGCGGCGATCGTATGCTCGCTGAGACCGCGCTCGATCGTGACGTGGCGCAGATACGTGTCCAGCGCACGGTCGAGCTGCATCCTCAGCTCCGGTCGCGCAGCCTCTGGGCGGCGGCGAGCACGCCGATGCCGAGGATGCCGTTGCGCATCCGCCCGTCGAGAACCGCCGCGACCGCCGCGTCGAGCGGGACCCACTCGACGCGGATGTCGGCCTCTTCGTCCTCGCGCGCATGCGCGTCCTGCGCCGCCGAGACGCCGCTCGCGAGGAAGACGTGGATGAGCTCGTCGTTTCCGCCAGGGGTCGTCCACGACGAGACGAGCGGCTCCCAGTGCGCAGCGACCAGGTCGGCCTCTTCGGCGAGCTCGCGTCGAGCGGCCTCGAGCGGCTCCTCCCCTGCGACATCGAGCAGACCGGCGGGAAGCTCCCAGTCACGGTGACGGATCGGATGCCGGTACTGCTGGATCAGCAGCACCCGCCCCGCGTCATCCAGGGCGACGATCGCGACGGCGCCCGTGTGCGCGACATACTGACGGCGGATCTCTCCGTCGCCGTAGCGCACCCGGTCGTCGCGGACGTTCCAGACGGCGCCCTCGTACGCGAGATCGCTGCGGAGCACTTCCGGTTCGAAGGGCTCGTCGCGCAGGTCGTCGAATTCAGGCATCGGCTTCGACGAACTCAGGCATCGGCTTCGACGTCGAACAGCTCACTCGAGCGGTGACGCTCGATCGCGGCTCCGACCAGTCCGCGGAACAGCGGGTGCGGGGCGGTCGGACGCGAGCGGAGTTCGGGGTGCGCCTGCGTCGCGATGTAGTACGGGTGCACATCGCGCGGCAGCTCGACGTACTCGACCAGATCGAGCTCGGGGTTCAGGCCCGAGAACACGAGACCGGCCTCGGAGAGCCGCGCACGGTAGGCGTTGTTGACCTCGTAGCGGTGACGGTGGCGCTCCGACGCCTCGGGCGCGCCGTACAGCTCGCGCGCCAGGGATCCCTCGGCGAGTGCTGCCTGGTACAGCCCCAGACGCATGGTGCCGCCGAGGTCGCCACCGTCGAGGATCTCGACCTGCTCGGCCATCGTGGCGATGACGGGCTCGGTGGTCTGCGGGTCGAACTCGCTCGATGATGCCTCGGTGATGCCGGCGACATCGCGGGCGTACTCGATGACCATGCACTGCAGGCCGAGGCAGAGACCGAGCGTCGGGATGCCCTGCTCGCGCGCGAACTTCAGCGCGCCCAGCTTGCCCTCGATGCCGCGGATGCCGAAGCCACCGGGAACGCAGATGCCGTCGAGCTCGCCGAGCTGCTCCTTCGCACCCTCAGGCGTCTCACAGCGGTCCGACGGGATCCAGCGGATGTTGACCTTGGTCTCCTGCGCGAAGCCGCCGGCCTTGAGCGCCTCCGTCACGGAGAGGTAGGCGTCGGGCAGGTCGATGTACTTGCCGACCAGACCGATGGTCACCTCGTGCTTGGGGTTGTGCACGGCGTGCAGCACCTTGCTCCAGCGCGTCCAGTCGACCTCTTCTGCGGCCTTCTGGTCGAGACCGAGGCGGCGCACGATGTACGAGTCGAGGCCCTGGTCGTTGAGCGTCGACGGGATGTCGTAGATGCTCGGCAGGTCGACCGTGTTGATGACACCCTCGGCGTCGACGTCGCACATGAGAGCGATCTTGTTGCGGTTGCTCTCGCTGACCGGACGATCGCTGCGCAGCACGAGCGCGTCGGGCTGGATGCCGACCTGGCGGAGGGCGGCGACGGAGTGCTGCGTCGGCTTGGTCTTCTGCTCGCCGGACGCCCCCATGAACGGGACGAGCGACACGTGCACGAAGAAGACGCTGTCGCGGCCGAGCTCGTGACGCAGCTGGCGTGCCGACTCGAGGAACGGCTGCGATTCGATGTCGCCGACCGTGCCGCCGACCTCGGTGATGATCACGTCAGGACGCGGGTCCTCGGTCGCCTGCAGACGCATGCGGCGCTTGATCTCGTCGGTGATGTGCGGGATGACCTGCACGGTGTCGCCGAGGTACTCGCCGCGGCGCTCGCGGGCGATCACCTGCGAGTAGATCTGGCCGGTCGTGACGTTGGCGGCCTCAGACAGGTTGATGTCGAGGAAGCGCTCGTAGTGCCCGATGTCGAGGTCTGTCTCGGCGCCGTCGTCCGTGACGAAGACCTCGCCGTGCTGGAACGGGTTCATGGTGCCCGGATCGACGTTCAGATACGGGTCGAGCTTCTGCATCACGACGCGGAGCCCGCGGGCCGTGAGGAGGTTGCCTAGGCTTGCGGCAGTGAGCCCTTTACCCAAAGACGAAACGACACCACCCGTCACAAAGATGTGCTTGGTCGTGTCGTTCTTGGGCCCCGCAGAAGAAGAGTTCATCACGGGCTTCGATCCTATCAGGAGGTGGGGGTGCCGAGGCTGAGAAGTTCTCGGGCGTGGGTGATCGCGGCATCCGAATCGGTCAATCCGGACAGCAGTCGAGCCATCTCGGCCTCGCGCTCCTGACCCTCGAGACGACGGACACTCGATGCGGTGACTGCTCCGTCGTTGGATTTGACGACCGAGAGATGGTTGGTGGCGAACGCGGCGACCTGAGCCAGATGAGTGACTGCGATCACCTGCGACTTCTCTGCAAGTCGGGCGAGTCGGCGGCCGACCTCGATGGCTGCGGCACCGCCGATGCCGGCATCGACCTCGTCGAACACGAAGGTGGGCACGGGGTCTGTTCCGGCGATGACGACCTCGATCGCGAGCATGACCCGCGAGAGCTCACCGCCCGACGCCCCCTTGCCGACGGATCGAGGTTCGGCTCCCGGGTGCGGGGCGAGCAGGATCGCGACATCGTCACGACCGTGAGCGCTCTCCGTGCCCGGTGTCACCGCAACCTCGAGGGTCGCGTCGGGCATCGCGAGGGCATGCAGCTCCTCGCTCACGGCCACCCCGAGACGCGCGGCGGCCTCGGTGCGCTCCGCCGTCAGGGCCTCAGCACGTGCATCGAGATCTGTGCGGGCGGCATCACGCTCGGCTTCGAGGCGATCGAGCCGCTCGCCGTCGTCGTCGAGCTCAGCGAGCCGCGTCGACCCCGTCTGCCAGAGCTCGAGAGCCTCGTCCAGCGAACCGTGCGCACGAATGAGCGTGCCCAGAGCTGCGCGGCGCTCTTCGACAGCTGCCAGCTCGTGCGGTCCTGTCTCATCGAGGTCGGCGAGGTATGCCGAGAGCTGCCCCGCGACATCGGCGATGCGGTAGCCGATATCGGCGAGGGCAGCCGAGATGTCGGTGAGCGCGGCGTCGGAGACGCGCTCGAGCGCGCGACGCGCTTCGGCGATCAGAGCCGATGCATCCGGTTCGCCTTCTTCGCTCGAGAGCGCGCTGTGCGCGAGTGACGCGGCGAGGCGCAGCTCCTCGGCGTTCGCCAGACGTTCTGCCCGTGCGGACAGCTCGACGTCCTCCCCGGGTTCGGGGGCAGCGGCTTCGATGAGTGCCAGCGCTTCACGGAGACGCGATGCCTCTTCGGCACGGCGGTCGCGGTTCTCTGTGATGTCGGCGATCTCGGCGTCCAGCTCGCGCCACCGGGCGAACGACGATGCATAGGCGTCCAGCGCCTCGGCGATCGGCGCACCTCCGAAGCGGTCGAGGGCATCGCGCTGCGCCGCGGAGGAGCGCAACCTCAGCTGTTCGGACTGGCCGTGCACGACGACCAGCTCCTCGGCCAGAGCCGACAGCACTCCCGCCGGCGCCGCGCGTCCGCCGACGCTCGCGCGACTGCGGCCCTCGGCACTCAGCGTGCGGGAGACGTACAGCTCGGCGACACCGGACCCCGCAGGCTCCAGCTCTCCACCGGCATCCGAGACGATGTCGGCGACGTCGCCCGTCTCAGGCACGATCCACACGCCGGCGACGGATGCCTGGGCTGCACCCGCTCGAACGGCTCCGGAGTCGGCGCGCTGCCCGAGCAGCAGGCCGAGGCCGGTCACGACCATCGTCTTGCCCGCACCGGTCTCACCCGTGATCGCGGTGAATCCGGCACCGAGGGGCAGCACGGCGTCGGCGATCACGCCGAGCCCCTGCATCCGCATCTCCTCGATCACGAAGCCGCCCCCTGTCCGCGCCATCCGGCGACCGGCAGCTGGAACTTGCGCACCAGACGGTTGGTGAACTCGGTGGGATGCAGGCGCGCGAGGCGCACCGGACGCGAGGACTTGCGCACCACGACCCGTGCGCCAGGAGGCAGGTCGTGGGAGCGGCGGCCGTCGCACCAGAGGATGCCGGCACCAGAGGTGCCCTCGAGCATCTCGATGGCCACGGCAGCGTCGGGGCTGACGACGAGAGGCTTGGCGAACAGAGCATGAGCTGACAGGGGCACGACCGCGATGGCTTCGACGCTGGGCCAGATGACCGGCCCGCCCGCCGAGAAGTTGTAGGCCGTCGACCCGGTCGGCGTGGACACGACCATGCCGTCGCAGCCGAAGCTCGACAGGGGCAGACCGTCGATCTCGAGCACGACCTCGATCATGCGCTCGCGGCTGGCCTTCTCGACCGTGGCCTCGTTGAGCGCGAAGGTCTCGTACACGACGGCGCCGTCGACGTCTTTGACGCGCACCGACAGCGCCAGGCGCTCTTCGACCTCGTAGTCGCGATCGATGACGCGTCGCACAGCGGCATCCATGTCGTCTCGATCGATCTCGGCGAGGAATCCGACGTGTCCCATGTTGATGCCGAGCACGGGTGCCGAGCAGCCGCGCACCAGTTCGGCGGCGCGCAGGATTGTGCCGTCTCCCCCGAGGACGATCGCGAGTTCGAGCTCGTCCTGCTGCACGGTCTCGCCGAGGATGTCGACGTCAGCGAAGTGCGGGTCGACCGCTCTCAGGTCACCGCTCTCATCGGGCGGGAGTACAGGACGCGCACCGGCACCGCGGAGTTCGTCGATCACCTTGCGGGCCGCCTCGACAGTGGCCTCCCGGCCGGCATGGGCGACGACCAGGATGTTGCGCTCGTTCATCGTCTCCCTGCCAGTGCGTTGATGCGGTCTGACCATTCTGACGGATCGCTGCCTCGCGCCGGCGCGAGGTGAAGGAGATACTCCGAGTTGCCGTGCGTTCCGAGGATCGGCGAGGGCAGGATGCCGAGCATGCCCAGGCCGGCATCCCAGGCGCTCCAAGCCGTTCGTGCGACGGCATCCGCGCGCGTGGCCGGGTCGGTGACGAGTCCGCCGCGCACCGCGGTGCGACCGACTTCGAACTGCGGCTTCACGAGCAGGACGATGTCTGCGCCGGCAGCGGCGACCCCCGCGACAGCGGGCAGCACGTGCTCGAGGGAGATGAAGGACAGGTCGCCGACGATGAGGTCGGGAGCGTCCGCTTCGCCCGTGACCTCCTGGAGATTCTCGGGAGTCATGTGACGGACGTTGTAGCCCTCGACGACCACGACGCCGGTGTCGGATGCCACGGCCGCGGCCATCTGGTCGTGGCCCACGTCGACGGCGAGCACGCGCCGCGCTCCGCGCTCACGAAGCACCTGGGTGAAGCCGCCGGTGGAGGCACCCATATCGAGCGCGAGGCGGCCGTCGGCAGAGATGCCGAATCCGTCGAGAGCGGCGATCAGCTTGTGTGCCCCACGACCGACGTAATGATCGGCGCCGGCGACAGTGATCTCCGCCGTGTCTGCGACAGGTGTCGAGGCCTTCACCACGGGGCGGCCGTCGATGCTCACGAGACCGCCGGCGATGAGCGTGGCAGCATGCGTGCGCGAACGAGCGAGTCCTCGTGCGGCGAGGGCGGCATCGAGTCGCGTCATCGGGAGCCCGGCGCGTCGCGCTGGTCGAGCTTCGCGCCGCTGTCGAGGCGGCGTGACAGCTCTTCGTGAAGCCCGGAGTACGCGTCTGCTCTGGCAGCGAGAGGCTGCCCCTCGATCAGGCGCAGGCGACTCCACAGACCGTCGGTCGGTGCATCCGTCGTCTCATCACTCACGCCTCTACTGTACGCGGCGGCGCCGACACGTCGGCGGAGCCACGGCGGCGCAAGGCGTCGGTCAGGGCCGGTGGAACGGGTCGTCGTAGAGACGCTCGGGCACTCGCAGCACGAATACCGGTGTTCCGGAGGCCCAGATCGCAGATGCGCCTGCCCGAAGCAGATCGATCTGCGACTCTCCCTCGGCGATGATCTCGACGTCGGCACCGACGACCCGCACGGATGCGCCGTTGACCGAGTGGACGCCGTCTTTCGACGTGACCTCCGGGTACGGCTGGTGCAGTTCGCGCAGGTCACTGAGGATGTACGTCGGACGCGACCCCTCCGGCGCGGCGAGTACGTGCTTCGGTCGGTCGATGCCGGTGAGCACGAGCGCGGAGTCGATGCCCGCGCGGACGGCTCCGAGGATGTCCGTGTCGAGACGGTCGCCGATGAACAGCGGCTTCTTCGCACCGAAGCGCTCTGTGGCCTCTTCGAAGATCGGCGTCTCAGGCTTGCCGGCGACGGTCGCGAGCCGACCGATTGCCGTGTGCACGGCAGACACGAGCGTGCCGTTGCCCGGGGCGACGCCGCGCTCGCGCGGGATCGTCCAGTCGGTGTTGGTGGCGATCCACGGGATGCCGCCATCCTCCTCGGGAACCTTCAGCGCGAAGGCCGCCTCGGCGAGATCCGTCCACGCGACCTCGGGGGCGAAGCCCTGCACGACCGCATCCGGAGCATCCTCGGCGCTACGAGTGACGGTGTAGCCCGCCTTCTCCGCCTCGTCGACGAGTCCCGCTCCGCCCACGATCAGAAGCGTGGCGGGTGGCGGGACGATTCCGGCGAGGAGCCGCATCGCAGCCTGCGGGCTGGTGATCACATCAGCGGGCGCGACGTCGAGGCCCAGGCTGCTCAGGTGCTCGGCGACCGACGCGTCTGTGCGAGATGCGTTGTTCGTGATGTACCCGAGCCGAGCAGTCGTCGCGGCGGCGTTGAGGCTCTCCACCGCATGCGGCAGAGCGCCCGGACCCGCGTAGACGACGCCATCCAGATCCGCGAGCACGGCGTCCACGCCGTCGAGCGGGGTCCGCAGCGCAGGCTTCTTGGAGAACAGCCCCACTACGCCTCCTTCGACGAATCGGATGCTGTGAAGCCCTCGGCGGTCTCGTCGGCGCCATCGTCAGTGCCGGCAGCCGCGTCGTCTTCGCCGAGGAGCTCGCGCACCTCGTCGTCGATGGACGGCTCGGGCTCGACGTCAGCGTCGTCAGCCTGAGCGTCGTCAGCCTCGTCAGCCTCGTCAGCGTCGTCAGCGTCGTCAGCGTCGTCAGCGTCGTCAGCGTCGTCAGCGTCGTCAGCGTCGTCAGCAGCGTCAGCAGCGTCAGCAGCGTCAGCAGCGTCAGCAGCGTCAGCAGCGTCAGCAGCGTCAGCGTCAGCGTCAGCGTCAGCGTCAGCGTCAGCGTCAGCGTGGTCGTCGTCGAACTCGCCTTCGATCAGGCCGTCCTCGATGATGATCTCCTCGTCGCCGGCCTCGTCGACGCCCAGCGCCTGGGCGGCGACCTCTGCGCGGTGGGCCCAGAACTCGGCTTCGTCAGTTCGTCCGAGGTCCTCGAGCACTGCTGCACGAGCGGCGAACAGCGCAGGGCTCCACTCGAACGCACGGTCGGGGTCGAGCTCGGGAATCTCGAGTTCGCCGAGCGCGAGCTCGAGGTCCCCCTGATCCAGGCGTGCACCCGACATTGCGATCGCCAGAGAGACGCGAACGGGCGTGCTGAGGGCAGCCCGGTCGACGGCGCGACCGGTCTCGAGGGCGCGGTCGGGGCGTCCGATGCCCCTCTCGCTGTCGACCATCAGCGCGATCTGGTCGTCCTTGCCGGAGATGCGACGATACGTCCGCAGCTCGCGAAGAGCCAGAGCGAAGTCCTCGGTGGCGTACGCAGTGATACCGAGCGTTTCGCGGACGATCGCGATACGGCCGGCGCGGCGAGACGCGGCGAGAGCGTGCTCGTGCGCACGGGCCGGATCCTCGTCGATGAGCTGAGATGCCATGGCGAGGTGACGCGCGACCAGTTCGGCGTTCTCCTTGCTGAGAGTCTTCAACTCGTTGCGAGCAGAGGTGTGCAGGTCGCGGGCCGTGACCTCATCCGGGATGTGCGGGTCGTTGAAACGCGGCCGATCTCCGTCTGCCTGAATCGGACGTTCGCGGCCCGCTCCCCCACGCTGCGGGTAGGATCGCGACGAGTCACGTTCCTGTCCGGCGTCGCGGTTGTAGCCACCCGAACGAGGGGCGCCACCATCGCGGTTGTAGCCACCGGAGCGCGGTGCGCCACCGTCACGGTTGTATCCACCGGAACGAGGGGCGCCACCGTCACGGTTGTATCCACCGGAACGAGGTGCGTCGCTGTCGCGGCGCGGTGCATCGCCGTCGCGGTTGTAACCGCCCGACCGAGGTGCGCCACCGTCGCGGTTGTACCCGCCCGAACGAGGCGCACCGCCATCGCGGTTGTATCCACCGGAGCGAGGAGCGCCACCGTCACGGTTGTACCCGCCCGAACGAGGAGCGCCACCGTCGCGGTTGTATCCACCGGAACGAGGTGCGTCGTTGTCGCGGCGCGGGGCGCCACCGTCGCGGCTGTACCCACCGGAACGAGGAGCACCGCCATCGCGGCTGTATCCACCGGAACGAGGTGCGCCACCGTCACGGTTGTACCCACCGGAACGAGGAGCACCACCATCGCGGTTGTACCCGCCCGAACGAGGAGCGCCACCATCGCGGTTGTATCCACCGGAACGAGGTGCGTCGTTGTCGCGGCGCGGGGCGCCACCGTCGCGGTTGTACCCACCGGAACGAGGAGCGCCACCATCACGGTTGTACCCGCCCGAACGAGGAGCGTCATTGTCGCGGCGCGGGGCGCCACCATCACGGTTGTAGCCACCGGAACGAGGTGCGTCGTTGTCGCGGCGCGGCGCACCACCATCACGGTTGTAGCCACCAGAGCGCGGTGCGCCACCATCGCGGTTGTACCCGCCCGAACGAGGAGCGTCATTGTCGCGGCGCGGGGCACCACCGTCACGGTTGTACCCACCAGAACGAGGCGCGCCACCATCACGGTTGTACCCGCCCGAACGAGGAGCGTCGTTGTCCCGGCGCGGGGCACCACCGTCGCGGTTATACCCACCGGAACGAGGGGCACCACCATCGCGGTTGTAACCACCGGAACGGGGAGCGCCACCATCACGGCTATACCCACCCGAACGAGGGGCACCACCATCGCGGTTGTAACCACCGGAGCGCGGAGCGCCACCATCACGGCTATACCCACCCGAACGCGGAGCACCACCATCACGGTTGTCTCCGCCCTCGCGTCGGGGCGCGTCATCACGACGCGGACCGCCGCTGCGGTTCTGATCCGAGCGCCCTCCGGAAGGTCGGTGACCGCGCGATCCATTGTCGTCGTTGCGACGCGGACGGCGCTCTTCCTCTTCCGGCATGATGCTCCCTGTTCTAGATGTTGTTAACGCAAAATGGCCACCCAACGATGGGTGGCCATTTGCTTAAAAGAAGTCCGGCGGTGTCCTACTCTCCCACAGGGTCCCCCCTGCAGTACCATCGGCGCTGTGAGGCT
>NZ_JXQX01000037.1:0-2721 GCF_000834175.1 Microbacterium sp. MEJ108Y
ATCTCGGTGGTCGTCGCGATCCTCGGGCTCATCGTCGTGGCCGGCCTCGTCGTGTGGATGGTGCTGCCGGTCGTGATCGACCAGATCGCGAGCTTCGTCGGATCCGTGCCGGGGATGATCCAGGAGTTCACCCGCAGCGACATCTATGCGGCGCTCGATGAGCAGTTCGGCGATCAGTTCCAGGACCTCGTCGCCGACGTGCAGTCGTTCCTCACCAACCCCGGCAACATCGCTGCGATCGGCGGCGGAGCCCTGAAGGTCGGCGCCTCGATCGCCAACGCCATCTCGGGCATCATCGTCGTCCTGGTGCTCACGCTCTACTTCGTCGCGACACTGCCCGCGATCAAGTCGGGAATGCTTCGACTCGCTCCCGCCCGTGACCGTGCTCGCGCCAGCGACATCACCGACCAGATCACCGACTCGGTCGGCGCCTACGTCATGGGGATGGTCGTGCTCGCGTTCTGCAACGCCGTGCTCGCATTCCTGCTGTATCTGTTCCTCGGACTGCCGTTCCCGCCGCTCATGGCGACCGTCGCGTTCTGCATCACCCTGATCCCGCTCGTCGGATCGGTGATCTTCTGGATCATCGGCACGGGTCTCGCCCTGTTCACCAATCCGATCGCGGCGCTGGTCTTCGCTCTCATCTACCTCGTCTACATGCAGATCGAGGCGTACGTGATCACCCCCCGCGTGATGAACCGCGCCGTCTCGGTGCCCGGCGCGCTCGTGGTGATCGGCGCACTCGCGGGCGGCACGCTGCTGGGTCTGCTCGGAGCGCTCGTGGCGGTGCCGGTCGCGGCATCCATCCTCATCATCATCAAACAGGTGCTGATCCCACGGCAGGATGCCCGGATCTAGAGCCCGGATCTAGCTCCCAGCTCCGCGCGCGGACGCGGTATCACACCGCGACACCGCGACACCGCGAACCGCGCATGTGGCCTCCGTCCCGCGCACGGGTCTCGCGTAGAAACCGCGGCCTCACCGCCCCGCACACGCAGAAGTGCCCGGCCCCCTGAGGGACCGGGCACTTCTGTGTGAAGACGACTCGGCGTCAGACGAGGTCGTTGTCCTCGAGCCACTTCTTCGCGATGTCAGCCGACGACTGCTGGTCGACCGTGCTCAGGACGTTGAGGGAGACGAGCTCCTCGGCCGTGAGCTTCGCGCTGATCGCGTTGAGAACATCGGAGACGTCATCGGCGATGTCGCTCGAGACGATCGGCACGACGTTCGACGAGATGATCAGGTTCTCGGGGTCTTCGAGAGCGACGATCTCCTCGGTCTCGAACGCCGGGTCGGCGGTGTAGATGTCCGCGACCTGGATCTGGCCGGCGAGCAGCGACTCGAGCGTGGTCGGGCCGGTGGCCGAGAACGCCAGGTCGACGCCGTAGACCTCCTTGGCCGCGGCCGGGCTGTAAGGGCGCTGCTCGAACTCGGGAGCCGCACCGATCGTGACCTGCGAGGTCACCTTCGAGAGGTCGCCGATCGTGGTCAGGCCGTTCTCCTCCGCGAAGCTCTTCAGCACCGTGTAGGAGTCCTGGTCGGTCGCCTCGGCGAAGTCGAGGGCTGTGAGGCTCTCGGGCAGGGCGTCCTGCAGTGCGGCGTAGACGTCGTCGGGGCTGGTGACGTCGATGTCGTCGTCCGAGATGTACTCGAGCAGGCTGCCCGTGTACTCGGGGAAGACGTCGATGTCGCCGGACTCGACGTCGGGCATGTACGCGTCGCGCTGACCGATGCTGAGCTGCTTCTCGACGTCGAAGCCGGCTGCCTCGAGCGCCTGGGCGTAGATCTCGGCGATGATCTCGTTGGAGTAGTACGCCTGCGAGCCGACGACGATCGTGTCGCCGCTGCCGGAGCTCTCGCCCGAGTCGGCGGGCTCGCCGAGCGACTCGCTCGAGCCGCAGGCGGACAGGGCGAGTGCGGCCGCGGCGACAAGGCCGACGGCGAAGACAGAGCGCTTGCCTCGTGCTGTGAACATGGACTTCCTCTTCTCTGGGGGACTGCTGGAACTGCTGTGCTGTGGATTCAGGAGGTGGCGGGCTGGGTCACGACCGACGTCGTCCCGGACTCGGCGGCGGACGGGTCGGCGGTGGAGGGCTCGGTGGTGGAGGGCTCGGCGGCCGGCGTGAGCGAACGCGAGCGTCGGCGCGAGGGCCGGCCACCGGTGCGCAGCCCACGCGGGACCGCCAGGTGCTGGGCTGCGGCCAGCAGCAGGTCGACGATCAGCGCCAGCGTGGCGACGAGGATCGCTCCCGCGAGCACCTGGTCGAAGCGCTGCAGAGGGATGCCCTGGATGATCGGGTACCCGAGCCCGCCCAGGCCGACGTATGCGGCGATCGTGACGGTCGCGATGACCTGGAGCAACGCCGAGCGGATGCCGCCCACGAGCAGCGGGAGACCGAGCGGCACCTCGACCTTCCAGAAGATCTGCCAGCCCGTCATTCCCATGGCCTTCGCCGAGTCGATCACCCGTCGGTCGATGGCCTCGAGCCCGGTGTACGCACCGGCGAGCAGGGAAGGGATTGCAAGCAGCACGAACGTCGTGACCGCGGCCTGGGGAACACGGAGCACGCCGAGCAGGAGCACGAGGAGGATCATGAGACCGAAGGCCGGGATCGCGCGCGCCGCACCCGAGATGGCCACAGCGATCTCCCGCCCCTTGCCCGTGTGACCGATGAGCCACCCGAGCGGCACGGCGATGGCGGCCGCGATGACCACCGAGAT